>JBLHLI010000330.1:0-3515 GCA_047618765.1 Enterobacterales bacterium
TGCAAAGGGCTAGGGGATGAGGACAGTGTTGACCACAAAGTAGGCAACTGAGTGGTAGGAAGTGATCAAAACATATTTGCTTGATGGTGGTTAGTTGATGCTTCATGTCATTTCTTTTGCATCCATGCAATTGACAGTCATGTATATTAAGTTATGATCCTGTTTTTAAAACATCGTTTCAATAGCGAATGTCATTTTCATTACAGAGCAATTATCTACATGTCATTACAGAATAATTTACCAAGATCAGAGTCAGTCTATGGTGCTTTAAAGTCAGAAATAATACGTTCCTTTAATCAGGCAGCGGCTTCTTACGATAATGCTGCCTTACTGCAAAATGTTATTGGTGAACGATTACTCGAACGCCTTGACCTAGTGAAAATTGCTCCTGAGTCTATTCTAGATCTGGGCTCTGCTACAGGCGTATATAGTACTGCTCTTCAAAAACGTTACAAATCAGCCTCAGTAATCGGTGCTGATCTTGCTTGGAGCATGGGTGCTTATGCCTTGCAGCAACGAAAATGGTTTGCCAAGCAACGTTACATCTGCGCCGATGGTGAGTCACTACCTTTTAAAGACAAGTCCTTCGATTTAGTTTTCTCTAATTTAATGCTTTATTGGGTGAATGACCCGGATAAGCTTTTTTCTGAGATGCAAAGAATACTAAAGCCAGGTGGTTTAATCGTATTCACGACCTTTGGTCCAGACACCTTAAAAGAAATGCGTCAAAGCTGGGCTGAGGTTGACAATCTCGTTCATGTAAATCGCTTTATGGATATGCATGATGTAGGTGATAGCTTGACAAAAAGTGGCTTTGAAGGTGTTGTAATGGACAATGAAAACATTACTTTAAATTATGACCAACTAGCAGATTTACACCAAGATCTTAAAAAACTTGGTGAAGTAAATATTAATAATGGACGACATCTTGGACTAATGGGTAAGGCACGTTGGAATAGCTACTTAGATGCTTATCAACAACTTACTACAGCAGAGGGCGAATTCCCTGCAAGTTGGGAAGTTATTTATGGTCATGCTTGGTCAACCGACAAAATCGTTCCTTTAAGTACTAATAATGGCGACTTTTTAGGGGACATTAAAATTAGGGCCCTTTAAAAATGTTATATAAATAGTCGGTTATAGATCCAATGATTCTCTGCACTTGGTGCATAAATACTTGAAATAGAGTAATATATAACCAATTATGAATAAGATTAGAGGCATTTATGGAGATCAATAGTTTGGCGTCAGGAATATCTGTTCTGCAAAATGCACAGCAGAAGGCGCAACAAAGTGCTTCTCAAATAGCCACTGCTACTACTTCACAAGGTACTACATCAGATTTGGTTAAGCCGCTAGTTGAGTTGAAAGTGGCAGAGCAACAAGCCCAAGCAGGTGTAAAAATTATCGAAGCCGAAGGTAAGGCGGTTGGTACTATACTTGATTTGTTGGTTTGACTGGTTGGTTTTTTAAACAATAGATATGAATACTTTAAAGGAAAATGTTTAGGTTATAGCAATGATAGTCGTTAATCCTACACCCTATAGTCTTCCATTAAACTCGGCGAATTTGCCAACAGAGTCAGTGGAAACACAGAACAAGTCTGCTCAGCGCATACCTGAGTCTGAGGCGACCTTTGAAATACCTAATCAAAAAGCAGCAGAGGCCGAGCAAAAATCATCTGCATCCGAACGAGATGCTAAGAGTTTTGAATTAAGAGATAACTTTATTGCCGGATCAGGTAAAGCTGAATCAGCTGAAGGTCAGCAGTCTGATGCCCAAACAAAGCAGGCAACTTCAGAAACAACTGAACAGCGCAGAGAACAAGAACAAACGCAAATCGATCAAAAGGTTGTTCAAAACCTGGTGGCGATTGACCGCCGTGTTAGAGCACATGAACAGGCACATGCCAGTGTCGGTGGCGCCTTAACAGGAGCACCAAGTTACACCTTTAAAACCGGGCCAAATGGTGTTCGTTATGCTGTCGGCGGTGAAGTTTCTATTGATACATCTGGCGTTCCTGGTAATCCCCAAGCGACGTTAAGAAAGGCTGAACAAGTTTCTAGAGCAGCACTTGCTCCAGCAGATCCATCCTCTACCGATCAGCGAGTTGCAGCTTCAGCACAAGCCTTGGCGTCAAAAGCACGTTTTGAAATTGCTCAACTTGCTGCTGCAAAAATTCAACAAAGTAGTGCTGAAAATAAGGCCAGAATCTCCGGTGAAGAGGTTGAAGAGGTCAATACTTCTGAATCCAACATTTCTCTTTCTGGTAGCAGATTGCGTTCTGCGCTAGACACAGATGCCACTGAGCAAGTTGGCGGTCAAGTGAGTGCTTCAGCCTAAATCTTCTGTTACACTAGCAACATAATTCCTATAACAAAGCCAACAGATCTCTTGCCTGTAAAAAATAATAAAAAGACTGCTAATCGACCCTTTCTAAAATGGGCAGGTGGAAAATTCCGTCTCATCGATAGGATCAATAAATTATTGCCTTCTGGTAACCGCCTAATTGAACCTTTTATAGGTTCAGGTGCTGTTTTTCTCAATACCGATTATGAACATTATTTATTAGGTGATATTAACCCTGATTTGATAAATCTCTACAATTATTTGAAACAAGAAGGCCAGGGTTTTATTGATTATGCAGAAAACTGGTTTTGTGAAAAGGAAAACACGAAAACAGCTTATTATCAGTGGCGAAGTCAATTTAATCAAAGTACTGATACCAGAGAAAAGTCGGCATTATTTCTTTATCTTAATCGTCATGGCTATAATGGTTTGTGTCGTTACAACAGCTCTGGCGAATTAAATGTGCCCTTTGGCCGGTATAAAAAACCTTATTTCCCAGCAGATGAAATGCTCAATTTTGCCGAGAAAGCAAAACGAGCAACCTTTGTATGTTGTGGCTTTGATGAACTAATGAGTCGAGCGCGTAAAAATAATGTTGTTTATTGTGACCCTCCCTACGTACCTCTTTCAGATAGTGCGAACTTTACCAACTATGCTAAAGAAGGCTTTGGTCTTGATAATCAAATGCAACTAGCAGAAAAAGCTCATAAACTGTCAAGTCGTGGTGTTACGGTTTTAATTTCTAATCATGAAAATGCCCTAACAAAAGAACTTTATCAAGAAGCTTTAATCACTAAGTTTCCTGTAAAAAGAATGATCAGCTGTAAGGGTAATAGTCGAAAAGATGTGATTGAATTATTGGCCTTGTATGTGCCAAAAGAGTAATTTACTTATCTAAAAAGAAGATTTTTATAGACGGGTATTAATCTAGCCAAGCAGTTCAATAACATCGATATAATGAAAATATGCAGGCTTTTTCGACGTGTTAGTAAACCAACTCCACCAGCTAGGCTTCGATTTGGCGTTTATATCAGCAGCAGTCGGAGTCGTATTTTCATTCTGTATAAGAGTTGCTTTTTGAGGATGATTGTTTAGAGTCGGAGCCGCTTCTGAGGGGTTAATCTTATCCGAAGGATTTAGCTCAGCTGCAGAAAGAGAGAGAGTCA
>JBLHLI010000331.1:0-3512 GCA_047618765.1 Enterobacterales bacterium
GGCATTATAACCAATAGATAAACCGTAGAAAAGACTGCCATCTTCTAGAGCTAACAAAGCACGTCGTGACAAGACAACCTCCAAACAAAATATAGAAAAAGCGGAGAGAATATAGGCCTCACTGACCTTATTCATTTCCACTTTTAGAATGCGTATTAAACCGGTCGCCATTTTACGCTAATAGCTGCAAAAATGTCCATGAAGGAATGATGAAAATGCAATTAATCTTAGACTATTTTGGCTAAATTCAAATTAAACAAAAAAATTATGTTCAAAATATCATTAACTATAAGATTAGTGGTATTTTTGAATTGTGGTTATACAAATAAACGACAATAATCTATAAAAAATCGCCATATTGATTAGTTTTTATACTTTTTTGTGAGATATCTCTTACAACCGTGTGAGACATTCGCCATTTATTCTATAGAGATTGTACATTAATAAAAACTGGTTTATACCTATCTATTTGATTTTGTTATATTAAATATTTTTACATGCTTAATTGACAACTAATTCTTAAATATTGCTCTTGTAGGAAAGTATCCATCCTATATGATCAACATTACTTTCAGGGATTGAAGTATGACTTTTATAGGGATGTTGAAAGAACAAAGGATTGACACATGGAAGTCTGCAAGGAGCAAAGTATTTAGGATTGAATGCTATGACATGGAAGTTATAAGGATTACTAAAATAAAAAGGGCGTTAACCGCCCTTTTTATTTGGCTGGCTTTTATTAACAGATAACTGTCTATCCATCTATACAAGCGTCTATCTAACTACCTAAGTCTAATAGTCTCAAAGTTACTTTGTGCGAGATCTCTCACAAGTTTGTAAGGAAAACAACAATATATCACTAGAGAATTACACTTCTTAAGAATTGAAAAATCACCATCATACTGATTTAATTAAATATATTAAAATATACCCATTTTATTCATTTTTACTAGCAAAATATCCTATTGTCCTTACTTTTGAAACCGTTATAGTTACAGCGTGCAAAAGGAATTGCACTTAAACACCCCAAGGATGGCAGTGGGCAAGGATGCTTCATATTAGTTAGACTCATGCAGAGGCTGAATAATATGCCCAAAAGTTGAAACACGGATGTTTCAAAAAGTAAGATTAGAGGGCGGATTATACCGCCCTCGCTTTTTACAAATCATTTTTCTCTATTACCTTAAATATATTTGCCTTATAATTTTGCCTTCTAACTTTCACCTTCTACTAAATGATGTAAAATACCAATGTCGAATAATGATTGGAAAGCTAAATGATTGAAGATGATAAAGTTACCAAAATTGCTATAGCTGGTGCTAATGGTCGTATGGGAATTGAATTAATAAAACAATGTCTCTTAAGTAGCGATATAGAACTCGTTGAAGCCTTAGTCAGATCAAGTAGTTCAGTAATTGGAAAGAATGTTGATTCCTTACTCGATTCCTTATTAGATGATTCCTTATTAGATAATGCATTACAAAAATCTAACTTGCTGTGTACCTCCCAATCTTCCCCTCTTAAGGGTTCGACTCAAGTTCTAATCGATTTTACTCTGCCTGATAACACTCTAAATAACTTAAAGCGATGTGTTGAAGGGGATAAAGCTTTAGTGATAGGAACTACAGGCTTTAACACTGAACAACAAACTCTGATCAATCAAGCTTCTAGCAAGATAGCCATTTTACAAGCCTCCAATATGAGCATTGGTGTTAACTTAACCTTAGCCCTGTTAAAACAAACAGCGACTGTGTTAGGTGCTGATATTAAAGTTGAGATTAGTGAAACTCATCATACCCATAAAAAAGATTCACCTTCTGGGACTGCAATTACTATGGGTGAAGTGATTGCTAACTCCAATAATAAGAATCTTGATCAATGCATAGTGATTGATGACAAGTTAGAACTCGAACCTGAGGCGGGTAAAATTAAATTTAACTCAATCAGAGAAGGTGAAGTTATTGGAGATCATCGAGTTAGTTTTATTATGGATGATGAAGTTATCGAAATTTCCCACAGCGCCATTAATAGAAAGGTTTTTGCAAAAGGTGCTATAGAAGCTGCTAATTGGCTCTCAGATAAAGAGCCAGGCATTTATTCTATGAATGATGTTTTAGGTTTAAATTAACTCTGCCTATTTACATTCATGCTTCTTAATTCTAGCCTCTTAATTCTAGCCTCTTAATTCTACTTAAGAGGCCATCAATTTAGGTAGACATTCCATCAAAGAAGCGCTTTACTCCATCAAACCAACTTGAGGCTTGAGGGGAGTGTTTTGATGTACCTTCGAGAGACTTAGAAAATTGTTCCATTAAAGATTTTTGTTCTTTACTTAATTTAACTGGTGTTTCTAGTACAACACGGCACATTAAATCACCCGCTGAACCACCACGCATTGGCTTAACACCCTTGCCTCTAAGTCTGAACATTCTTCCAGTTTGGGTTTCAGAAGGAATATGAAGTTTTACTCGACCGTTTAGAGTTGGTACTTCAAGATCACCACCTAAAGCGGCTACATGAAAGCCAATCGGTACTTCACAGTATAGATTTTCTCCATCTCTTTGAAAAATTTCATGCTCTTTAACATGAATTTGAACGTATAAATCGCCAGAGACTGCTCCAGGTCCACCGGCTTCACCTTCACCACTTAAGCGAATGCGATCACCTGTATCTACCCCAGATGGAACTTTAACAGATAACGTTTTAACCTTTTTAGTACGACCTTGGCCTGAACAAGTTGTGCAAGGCTCTTTGATCATTTTTCCTTGGCCATGGCAAGCAGGACAAGTTTGTTGAATTGAAAAGAAACCCTGTTGCATTCGAACCTGGCCAGCACCACCACAAGTAGTACAATTAACAGGAGCTGTACCTTTTTTGGCACCACTCCCTGAACAAGGTTCACAATTTACATAGGTTGGAATTTTGATTTTGACTGTAGTACCGGTGACTGCATCTTCGAGTGATAACTCAAGGTTATATCTGAGATCTGAGCCTCTCGATTGACGTTGCTGCCCGCCATGTCCTTGACCACCGCCGAAAATATCGCCGAATACATCACCGAAAATATCACTGAAGTTTCCTGCTCCTGCGCCACCGCCACCGCCGGCACCTTTTAGTCCTTCATGACCAAATCGATCATAGGTAGAACGCTTTTCTTCACTAGAGAGTACTTCATAAGCTTCTTTAGCTTCTTTAAATTTTTCTTCGCCGTCAGTACCAGGATTACGATCCGGATGATACTTCATAGCCTTCCGCTTATAAGCCTTTTTCATTTCAGCATCAGTGGAGGATTTAGTTACACCCAGTACTTCGTAATAATCACGCTTAGACATTGTTCAATTCCAAACTTTAACAATCAATTAAATTTAATCTTCAAATGTGCAATAGGCGGAATAATTCCGCCTATGCTTTTATGAACACTTGTAGTTGTAGTTCTAGACTATAGTTCTATAGTATATTTACTTCTTATCGTCAACTTCTTCAAACTCTGCATCAACGACATCATCGCCTGC
>JBLHLI010000332.1:0-3491 GCA_047618765.1 Enterobacterales bacterium
TTATTGATTGATAATAAAAGGGAAGCTTTACTGATAGAGTTATTGGATAAATATACTAGGTTATCGGCTTCAGGCACTACCTGAATCCTTTAAGCTCGGTTGGTAATTCTAGACAAGTAATTTAGAGGGCTTTTAATCTTATTTCTTTTATATTCTGGAGAATGTAATCTCTGTTTATCACAATTTAACAAGAAGGTATCTATTCTAAATGGCTGTTTTAACTACTGAGCATTTTGAAGAACTGGACAAAGTTGATCCTCTGAGCTCTTGCCGTGAGCTTTTTGACTTACCTTCAAATACTATTTATGCGGATGGAAATTCTCTTGGGGCGATGCCTAAAGCTGCTATGGCTTGTGCTGAGCAGGTTGTTAAGGTTGAGTGGGGGAATCAATTAATTCGCAGTTGGGTTTCTAGTGATTGGATCAATGCCTCTACTCGAATTGGTAATAAAATTGCTCCTCTTATTGGCGCTGAAGGTAGTGAAGTTTTAGTTTGTGATACTACTTCTATTAATATATTTAAACTTGCTGCTGCTGCTATGGAGCTTAAATCTGGGCGTTGTAAAATTATTTCTGAGGTTGGGAATTTTCCTACTGATCTTTATATGCTTCAGGGTCTTGAACGCTTTTCGAATGGTAGGGTTGAGTTAGTTGTTTTACCTAAAGAAGACATTCTTGATGCCATTGATGAAAATACTGCTCTTGTTGTTCTCACTCATGTTCATTACAAAACTAGTTTTCGCTTTGATATGAAAGCCGTTACTGCTCAAGTTCATGAAAAAGGCGCTCTTATGCTTTGGGATCTTTCTCATAGTGTTGGGGCGATGCATGTTTCATTGAATGAGTATGCTGTTGATTTTGCTGTTGGTTGTGGATACAAATATTTGAACGGTGGGCCTGGTGCTCCGGCATTTTTATTTGTAGCCGAGCGGCATCAAAAGAATATTCAATCACCTCTTTCAGGTTGGCTTGGTCATTCTTCTCCTTTTGCTTTTGTCGATGATTACCAGCCTGCTGATGATATTAAACGTATGTTGTGTGGTACGCCTAGTGTTGTAGCTTGTGCTTTATTGGAAGTTGGTGTCGATATTATGACCTCTGTTGATATGCAACTTATTCGCGAAAAATCAATTCAGCTCGGTGATTTATTTATTCAATTAGTCGAACAACGCTGTCCAGAATTTACACTTATTTCGCCTAAAGATGCATCAATTCGTGGTAGTCATATTTCTATTGTGCATAAAGAGGGCTATGCCATTATGCAGGCGTTGATAGCCGAAAATATTATTGGCGATTTTAGGGCTCCTAATGTTTTACGATTTGGTATCACTCCTTTGTATATGAGTTATCTTGATATATGGAATCTTGTTCAAGCTCTTGTTGATGTGATGGCATTTGAAAAATGGAATGAGGAGGAGTTTAAAACCGTTCAGGCTGTAACTTAATGAATCTTTAAACTTTTATAATATTAGTAAATACTGTTTAAAATGATCAATAGAATTACAGTACTTGGAAACTAGCTAATTTTATTGTGGTGAACTATAAAAAGTTAGCCAGTTCCAGAGATATAATACTTAGAGCTTATTTGCCTTGACTTTCGTTTCGTAGAATTTTACAACGTCTTCAGCATTATTGGCTATGGCAAATTCATGGAGTGTTTTTCCATTACAAGTAATCCCATCATAAGCTTTTCTAATTTTTACTTTAAAGCGTTTTAATTTTTTTCTTATTTTGTTACGGTCATTAATTTTTGTGTAATCACAAAGCGCTGTTGCCAATAACATAGAATTATTGGAATAAATTGGCTTGGTTGCGAGTACCGGCGTAATAAATAAAGTAAGAAATATCACTATTTTAATGGATTTCATGTTCTGTAATGTCCTTCTCTTTAACAAATTAATAGTCAGATAATTTATTGATTAACACAGCTTTCATATTTCAATTTTAATTGCTTAAATCTTAATTGCTTTGATTTATAATAGTACAATATCTTCTTTTGACAATTAATAATGGTAGTAGTCGACATTTTTAGTAATTAATAATTAATAATCATCGCAGATTATTATTTAAACGACTTATTTTACTTAATATTATAAGCCTCTAAATTTAAAGGATTTAGTTAATCTTCATTTATGATTAAAGCATCAGTATCATCATCCGCATCACCCCGACTAGCTTTGAGTATTTTGAGATACGTTTTTGCTTCCCGGGCTTGAGGTTGTTCGGGATAGTTTGAGAGAATATTTTCTAACAATTCGATAGCATTTTCATCTTGGTTGAAATTCTCAGCCAATAATTTTGCTGCTTGATAATAGACTTTTGCCATTAATTGTGAGGGGCCGTCTTTTGTCATCAAATTAAGCAACAGGTCTAGTGCATATTGCCTACGGCTCATCTTAATTAAGCTTAGAGCAATGCTATAGGTGTCCGTAGCTAAGTCAGGTGACCAATCAGGCAATAGTTCAATTACTAACACGGCTACCTGTACCGCTTCAGAATGTTTATTCTGATGTATAAATTGTCTAACTAGATGTTTTGATGCTGTATTTAAGCGTTTAGTTTGGTCGAGACTAATCAGTATTTTTAAATAAAATCTATGTACATCCATTTCTGCCATAGGTTGGTTCATTGCCATACTTAACAAATTAAGAGCATCTTCATGTCGACTCTCTGCAATAAGAATTTCAGCTTCTTTAACAGCCGCACTTTTTGCATTTGCTTTTTTTTCCCTCTGCTGTAGCTTTCGTTGATGTTTATGTTGTGGTGCAACGGCAATACCTAGTTGCTGATGATATTGAAAAGTTGCATAACCTAGCATTGCAAACCAAGCAGTCCATATATAAAAGCTTAGCCATAAAGACAGACTACTAATTAAGAAATGGCCTTGTAGGTGATACTCTTGCATCCATAATGAAACGGCTAGAGCTAATAGCCAAGTCACATAAAGAATTATATAAGGTGCTCCGATAGCAGTAATAATATAGATTATACGAAGCGGATTGATTGCAGAAAAAAATCGTTTTTCTAAGGCCAAGATAATAACCGAGGCAGGAAAGCCTAAACCATATATTATTAAGAGCGTTACGGTAAACCACAAAGAATTTATACTGATGATTAATGCTGCGATCAAGCCCACTTGGAGAAGTAATCGAACTAATAAGAAACGTTCACCTTTATTCCAAATTTCTTGAACAGTTGGAATATCAGTGCGCCCCTCTCCTATTAAATTAGCCAGTTCAAATAACATCATTACCAGCAAGCCAAAATAAATACCTCCGACCATGGTGCTAACAAGTCCATATTTTGAAAGCAATGCACCAACAAGGGAGTAAATAATGAGGGTTGGAAATATTCCTGATGAGAGCGGTAGACGTAAAAAGTAGAGTCCTTCTTTCCAAAAGGACTTAACCACATGCTGGGCATTACTTGGTGTTAGGTGTGCTCTACAAAGTGTACAACGAGGTGAAAAAGTGCGGCTATCTTCAGGAACAC
>JBLHLI010000333.1:0-3470 GCA_047618765.1 Enterobacterales bacterium
GTTAAATTAGTATAAACACCAACTACTTTGATAGAAGGATATAGAAAATAGATAAAACCATTGTAAGTTCCGTGGGCAACTACAGCAGGTAAAATATTTCGATACTTGAGGACTAAGGCGCTCATCACTAAAGAAAAGACAAATGTAGTAATAAAAAATCTTAAATGAAATGCAGCAAAGATAGCTGCTATAAAAAGCGAAGCGGTAACTAAGTTATAGCGTTTTTCATATATCATTGACATAGAGCAACGATACAAAAGTTCTTCACGAATAGGCGTGAATATTACAAAGTGAATCACCATTGACATTACCAGATACCAACTGACTTTATCATATTGAATGGTACTATTATCAGCATAGTATTTCTGCCAAAGGCTGTGACAACTTTCTAAATTACAGCTACTTAGCGTCAGTTCGATTAACGGCTTAGCTATCACCATTATGTACCAAAGTAATAGGCCCGCTACAAAACCCACAACAATACTCTTTATCCACTGAGATTTATAAATGCCGATTATAAATTTTAATAAGTTACCATTAATGAATATAAAAAAAACAGTACAAATCATACTAAAAAAAGTACTAACATGAACTTCAATATAGTATTCATTATCAGTGTATCGATTTGTAAATTCTCCCATAAAATAAAAGAAAAAATTAAAAACGACAAGATGCCATACTTGGACCTTATAATTTCTTTGAATAATCCTTTCAATCAAAGTTGTCATTGGCCATTCCTTTTATGTTAATCATTACTAATTAGGCTGAAGAAAAAAATCAGGCAAGAGCTTCCAATGAAACCCTTACTTGATTTATCTTTCCTAGATTTTAGATACTTGCTAGTGCCTGATTCAGCCTTTCTGCTATATAAACGGCTGTAGCTATTGCACCTTCGTATATAGAAACGGCATCTCGAGTAAATGTTGATTGCTCACCAATCATCGAATCACCGGAACCGTCGCACTGTTCTGGTTCAATATCACCAGCACCACTAACAAATCCAATTTCATTTAATGTTAAATTTCTCATTTTATATCTCCTGTCGCCACTCCATAGCAGCATTTTGATTAAGGTTTAAAGTTCAAAATGTCCGGACAGGTTTAATTTAGCATTTCTTGAAAAAGTGAATTATTAAAATCCTGCCAACTACTAACAGTAATCCGCCTAAGTATTATTTAAAGAGGAACGATTTAAATAATCAATAAAAACCGAAGGTGTGTCGCCAAAATTTTCTTTAAAACAACGACAATAATAACTATGACTTGAAAAACCAACATCATAAGAAATATTACCTAAGGAGTTACCTTGTTTTATTTTGTTAATGGATTTTTCTAAACGATAACGCTGTAAAAAAGAACAAGGTGTTAGAGCTAAATATAGCTTTGAATTTCTATAAAGCTGTCTCTCACTCAGTGCAATTTTTTTAGCAATATGCTCTATCTTTAAATGATGGTTTTCAAATCCATTCTGAAGCTCTTTTGTGAATTTTATTAAAAAGTCCATTTTCTCATTCTTGTTTGGAGCCAATAACCTGTCTCTAACATCTACATAGTTATCAAGATTTGCTAATAATTCAATCGTAGTGATAATCACATTACATCCTCAGTTTAGGCTGCTCTTAATGAGTAGATTTCATAGTGATAAAGTATAAATGGCCTCAATACGCCATGAAATGGCTGATGTCTTAAAAGACTGTGTGAATTTATCAACTGTGGTACAATCCCCGCATCATATCGGAGCGCTTAGCGCTTAAAAGGGAAGGCGGTTAAATTCCGCGGCTGTACCCGCAACTGTAAGTAGAGCAACAAGCAAATATCCACTGGACAATGGCCATCATTGCCGGGAAGGAGCTTGAAGTAACACTCTACGAGCCAGGAGACCTACCGATGATGATTGACTCTTTCCCGAGCGGGTAACTCGGCGCTAAAGCAAGGCATTTTGTGAACAAACAATACCAATCAGATAGCCCTATTCTTATTGTTGAGGATCTTTCTTGGCAAATTAAGAGTAAAGTGATCCTTAATTCTCTAAACTTCTCCGTTAATCAGGGAGATTTTGTAGGTATTATTGGGCCTAATGGCGCTGGTAAATCATCATTATTGCGTTGCTTATATAAAAAAAACATCCCCTCTTCGGGCCAAATCATTTTCCGAGATAGGCTGCTAAGCTCTTTTGCTCGCAGAGAACTTGCACAAAGTATTGCTGTGGTTCTTCAAGAGCCTCCGACTCAATTTGAACTTACCGTGATGGATGTGATCCGCATGGGGCTCATTCCAAACAAAGCCCTACTGTCTTTTGATTCTCTCAATGATATAGAAGCGATTAGTAAAGCAGCTCGAAATGTTGATTTAATTGATAAATTATCTCAACCCTTTAACTCTTTATCGGGCGGTGAGAAACAGCGAGCGATGATCGCAAGGGCTATTTTGCAATCTCCCAAATTATTATTGATGGATGAACCAACCAACCACCTTGATATTCGACATCAAATTGATGTATTGAAACTAGCAAAATCTATGACAACTACCGTCGTGGTAAGCATCCATGATTTGAATCTTGCAGCAGCCTGTTGTGATCGTTTGATATTACTTGATGGGGGCAAAATCGTTGCCCAAGGAAAAGTAGCCGAGGTTCTCACTCAAGAAAATATTCATCAGGTATTTGGTGTCAAAGTTGAAATTGATGAACAACCTTTTACTAAGAAAATTCGCATCTCATTTGATCTAAAGATGGACTCTGGTGATCATAATGAATAGCGCTATGACTACTGATAATCATCTTAGTTCGAATCGGTTTGTGCTGATCATTGGACTAATGTTTATCATTCTCCTTACCTCGATTATCGCTTCTATCAGTATTGGCAATGTTGATATGACGCTTAAGCAAATCATGACGGCTTTGTTTAGTTGTCATGGTGATTATTTTAATTCTGCTGAAAGCAGCGCTATTGCAGTTTGTCAGGAAAATAGCATTAATCAGCAGATCATTTGGGAAATACGCTTACCTCGCATATTGATGGCGCTTCTCACTGGAGCCGGTCTTTCTGTCACCGGAGCAATTCTTCAATCGGTAACGCGTAATCCTTTAGCAGACCCTTATTTATTTGGTATTTCCTCAGGTGCTTCCTTAGGTGCTGTTTGTGTCATGGCTACAATATCAACGGCATCTATATCTATTACCCTCGGGGCTTTAATAGGCAGTGCATTTTCTGTTGTATTAATGCTAACCCTCGCAGGGCGCGCTGCAGTACAAGTTGAAAAACTCTTATTAGCCGGTGTAGCGGTGTCCTTCATGTTAAGCGCCTTCACCAGCTTAGTTTTATATTATTCAGATCCTGATACCGTCACCTCTCTTTTGTTTTGGATGATGGGTAGCTTCTCAAATAGCCAGTGGGATGAGTTATGGATGCCAGCAATGACATTGACTATTGGTGTGGCGCTGTTTTTTGTCTACAGACGCTGGCTAAGTGC
>JBLHLI010000334.1:0-3454 GCA_047618765.1 Enterobacterales bacterium
CTTGACAGTGGCTATCAAGCCGTTGTTGGACTTGGTGTTAAAGGCGACGTAAACGATAACGTTTTCTGGCGCTTTGAAGGTAACTATCATTCTGATGAGGGAGATACTTCTGTAATAGCAATGATAGGTTATAATTTTAGTGGCTCTGAACAAAGAGCACCAGCAAAGCCGAAAGATAGCGATGCTGATGGCGTCATGGATAATGTCGATTCTTGCCCTAACACTCCAGCTGGTAGCCAAGTGGATAGCACAGGTTGTGTAATTAAGACTGATATGGATACAGACATGGATGGCGTTTTTGATCATCTTGATAAATGTCCTAATACTCCTGCCAATGCTTTAGTTGATGCATCAGGTTGTCAAAAACAATTGATGAAGGATGTATCTATAGAGCTAGAAGTTAATTTTGATAGTGATAAGGCTATTGTTAAATCTGACGATTTTGCTGAAATTGAAAACGTTGCTAAATTCATGACTCAGTATGCTGGTACATCAGTTATGATTCATGGCCATACTGATAGTAGCGGTAAAGCTGCTCACAATCAGGATCTATCAACACGCCGAGCTCAAGCTGTAGCTACTATGCTTGTTGAGAAATTTAGTATTGATGCATCAAGAGTTGAAGCTATGGGTCATGGTGAAGATACACCTATTGCTGATAATGCGACTCCAGCTGGGCGTGCAATCAATCGCCGCGTTGTAGCCGATATCAAGCAGCAAGTTAATGAGAAACAATGGAAGAATTGAGCTAAGAAATTAATTTAAATCATTAATCTCATTTAAGAGCGCTTATCATAAAGATGAGCGCTCTTTTTTTTAGATTAGACCTTTCTCAATCGCTAACAGCACAGCTCTGGTTCTATCTCTCACACCTAATTTATTAAGCACACTGGAAACATGATTTTTGATAGTTCCTTCTGAATTATGTAGTGCCTGAGAAATTTCTTTATTTGAACAACCACTGGCCATTAAACCTAAAACGTCTATTTCCTTGGGTGATAATTGCTCGATAACGTCAGGAGCAGTGAAGTCTGATTTAATACCCTGTAAGCCTTGTAGCAATCTCTCCGTTAACGCAGGTTGTACTAGTCTTTGGCCACTATAAACAGTTTCAATGCCACTGATCAGTGTATCAAGGGATACATCTTTTAGTAGGTATCCCTTAGCACCAGCCTGAATACCTTTGAGAATAAACTCATGATCATCAAAAGTAGTTAATATAATTACCGGGGTCGAAATATTTTTCTCAGCAAGCATTTCTAGTGTCGCTATACCATCCATAACCGGCATAGATAAGTCCATTAGAATAATATCCACTTGTTGCTTTTCAATAATTTCTTGTACATAACTACCATCTTGCGCTTCAGCAACCACTGACACTTTATCAGAGAGATTCAGTAGACTCTTGATACCTTCTCTGATCAGCATCTGGTCATCAACTAATAACACTTTGATAGTCATGATAGATGGGCTTTTGTGATAGTAGATAGAGGGGTTTTTATTTTGATATGCATAGACTGTTGCTCATTCCCAAAAGTTATTTCTCCATTGAATTCGTCTACTCTTTCTTGCATACCTTTAAGACCATTACCTAAAACAAAGTGTTTTGGTAGTTGGCCATTATCAAACAGTTCCAAACACAATACGTTATCTTTTTCTGTCATTGAAATCCATAGTTCAGATGCACCAGAGTGACGTAAGCAGTTGGTCGTGGCTTCTTGAACGCAACTGAGTAATGATTTCGCTAGATTTAGATTTTCCAAATTAAGATCGGTATCAATTTGATTATGAATAGTTAACTCTGGAATATTTTCAATCATCATTTCAACCATTTTTCTAAAATCGAGAGAATCGCTCTCTCTCATCACAGAGACAGCTTCTCGTACATCACTGAGTAACAATTTAGCTAGAGAGTGACATTGATCAACTTTATCTTTTGCCTCCCCTTCACTTATATGACCCGCTACTTGAAGATTAATAATTAAAGCCGTTAAGTGATGCCCGACTAAATCATGTAAATCACGAGCAATACGTGTTCGCTCATTTTGACGTGTTGCCTGTTCCAAAAGATGTTGAGCAGATTGTAATTCTTTGTTTAAACGAGCGGATTCAGTTGCCGCTTGTTCAGCACTAATGGTTTGTTGGGCCATTAAAATAGAAAAGAAGTGAAACGATGAATATAAAAGCGCGGTAATTATTATATTACTGTTCTGCCAATATATAGCGTAGAGACTAAACCAGGCGAGCAACATCAAAAGCATTACAATTATCGATTTTTTGATAGATAAGTAATGGGGCAAAACCGCTACCCAAATTACTGTTAATATCGATAAAAAGTTATATTCTATTAACAGCATTAAAGCGAAAGCTGAAAAAAGTTGGGCTACTATTACTAAGCCTATTAATAGCGTATTTGAAGGCTTAATTAAATGATGCGTCACTATAATGAAAGATATGATATAAGTCAGATTAAATATGACTATAGGAACAATGTCATCTGGGACAGCATCGGCCTGTATTGATTTCACATAGAGACTAGTGCCAAAGACAATTAACCAAGTTCCTATTGCTGCAAAATCTAATAGACCTAATTTCATTTTTTTCATATTTGTATTCATACTTCATTATGACAAAAATCTCAGCCAATGACACATGCCAAAAGTCATAGTTCACATTAGTGACTTAAAGCACTGATGGTAAATTGCTAAATATCTTAGAATACACCATCAATTATCACTATTTAAAATAATACAATCCAAAAGTTTAGAGGAATTCCTAATGTATCAGTTCATACACCAATCATCTTTTTATATACATATTATTATCGGCTCATTAGCTTTGATTGCTTTTTGGCTACCATTGATTGCTAAAAAAGGCAGTGCCAATCATAAAAAATTTGGTAAAGTTTTTGTCTACAGTATGTATGTTGTATCGATAAGTGGCGTAATAATGACTATGCTGGTTTTGATGGATCCTATTGCAATTCGTTATCCCGATAAGGTATTAACTGCAGAACAAATCAAAAACATTTCCTATCAACATAGAATATTTTCAAGCTTTCTATTTATGCTATCGATTTTAGTGTTTTGCTCAACTCGTCATGCAGTCACTGTTTTAAAAGTTCAGGCCGATAGAAGCCAATTAAAAACAATGAGCTATTTACTACCCATTATATTTCTAGGCTTTATGGGTGCCTTGATGTTCGGAGTTGGCTTACAAGAAAACATACTTTTATTCAATATCTTCGGTGGAATTTCATTTTTTGCAAGTTTAGGCATGCTTCGATATATCTTTAAAGCTGTGCTTAAACAACGTGAATGGTTAATAGAACATTTGGGTAGTATCTTTGGTGCGGGTATTGGTGCCTACACAGCTTTCTTTGCTTTTGGCGGAAGAAAAATATTTAGTATTTTTCTTTCTGGTGACATTCAAGTGGTACCTTGGATAATCCCAT
>JBLHLI010000335.1:0-3429 GCA_047618765.1 Enterobacterales bacterium
AGAACTGCGTATATCGCCTAGTAGGCTTGTCATATTACTCATATTATCATTGGATATCTCGCCAAAGAGTTCATAGATCCACTTACCATGATTATCAGCCATTTCTTTAAATAAGCGCTGGCCCTTGACGGAAATAGTAATTTGAAAACTTCGTTTGTCTATTTTATTGGCAACTTTTGTTAACAGTTCATCTTTTATCATACGATTGATAAGACCGGTAATATTACCTTTGGCAGAAATTAGACGCTGGCCTAGTTCTCCAACAGTTAATCCTTTTTTGCCTTCACGGTGTAACTGGGCCAACAAATCAAATCTTGAAATGCTTTGGCCAAATTGTTGTCTTAGATTTTTATCAATGATTCTATCTAATTGACTAGTACAACGAATTAGCTCAATACAGAGTTTTAATCCGTCAGAATGGCGATTGAAGTATTCGTTATCGTATTTTTGAGTTATCTGATTCATATTTTGAAAATTCTCTTATTTGAGAATAAAAGTGTTGTTCATATAAAGTACTGAGCATATAAAAACTTAAACAATAGTTCATATATAAACTAAATTAGTTTATATGTAAAGTAAATATAGATAGGAGTGTTGCTAGGATCATTATTGGGATTGATAGTGAGACTGATAGTGAGACTGATAGTAGGCCTAATAGTGAGACTGTTAATTTGAAGGGGATATTAAGCGTCTGCCTGTGCTTCAGGAACAGCCTTCTGAAAAGCCTCTAACGTCAAGCAATGTGCTTCAATACTGGTAATGGTGGGAAATTCAGTTAAATCGACTTCAAATCTGCGCGCATTATAAACCTGTGGTATTAAGTACAGATCAGCTAAAGTAGCACTGTTGCCAAAACAAAATAGGCCATTACTTTTACGACTTACTAAGAGTGCCTCAAAAGCACTGAATCCATCGATGATCCAACTGCTATACCATTTACTAATTGCTGACTTATCAGCATTGAACTCAGCTTTAAGATATTTCAATACGCTTAAATTATTAAGGGGATGTATATCACAGCCAATCATTGCAGCAAGTTGTCGAACATAGGCTTTGTCTTGAATAGATTGTGGTAATAAAGCCGGTGTTGGATAAGATTCTTCGAGATATTCTAAAATGGCTGGCGATTGTCCAAGCTCAAAATCGCCATCAACGAAGTAGGGCACTCTTCCTTGAGGATTAATCTTTTGATATTCCTCACTGTGTTGAACATCATCGCCTGGTTTTAAATTAATACTCTGCTGCTTGGCATCAAGTTGCTTAATATTGAGTGCAATTCGAACACGGTAAGCTGCAGAGGAGCGAAAATAGTCATAAAGAATTCTATCCATTTGAAACTTACCTTATTTAAAGTGCATAACTTATTATGATTAAATTTAATATGATTAAACTTAAGCTAATACAGCCTAAGTTTAACTTTTAACTTGTGATTCAGTCTAAGTTTTGTATTTAAGTTAACTGAACAACCTTTTGATCAATTTGACCAAAGATAGATTTACCTTCAGCATCATTCATCTCAATTTTAATGGTGTCGCCAAACTGCATAAATTGCGTAGTGGGTTTACCATCATTAATAGTTTCAATCATTCGAACTTCAGCGATACAGCTGTATCCAACACCACCATCAGTCACATGTTTACCTGGGCCATCATTGAGCTTATTTGAGACTGTTCCAGAACCAATAACTGTACCGGCTGCTAGAGGTCTAGATTTTGCTGCATGGGCAATAAGCTGTCCAAAATTGAACGTCATATCAACACCAGCTTCAGGGTTACCAAATAAAGCATTATTGTATGTGGATATAAGAGGAAGATGTAATTTACCATCACGCCAAGCATCACCCAAGGTATCAGGAGTTACACAAACAGGACTAAAAGCACTGGATGGCTTTGATTGGAAGAAGCCAAAACCTTTAGCAAGTTCTCCAGGGATAAGGCCTCTTAGAGAAACATCATTTACAATCATGATTAGCTTTATATAATCAAGTGCATCTTCTGCACTCACGCCAAGCGGCACATCATCGGTGATGATCACAACTTCTGCTTCAAAATCGATACCCCAACCTTGATCAGTAGGCATCAAAATATCATCTCTCGGGCCAATAAAACTGTCAGAACCACCTTGATACATTAATGGATCAGTCCAAAAACTATCAGGAATCTCTGCACCACGAGCCTGACGAACAAGCTCTACGTGATTAACATAAGCTGAACCATCAGCCCATTGATAGGCACGAGGTAGAGGCGAACAACAGTCTTCTTGATTAAAGGTTTCACCGACAATCTCACCAGATTCAAGTGATGTTGCTAGAGCTTCTAACTGTGGTGATAGTTCAGCCCAATTATCTAAAGCTTGTTGTAAATTGACAGCTATTTGTGCAGCTGATGCCATTTTTGTTAAATCATTAGATACAACTACTAGAGCGCCGTCTCTGCCTGATTTTAGTGATGCTAATTTCATTGATAATCTCCGCTTTCTTAAGCAGTTAGATTTTCTCTAACTGTTATTGTCATTTGTTTAATTGCTTTACTAACTTACTGTTACTAACTTATGGTTATTAAGCAGTTAATCGAATTCTGGATGTAGCTATTTATGTAACTCTTCATGTAACCAAGCAGCATGTTGAGGTGCTTTTTTAGTGACACTCCATTCTTCAATCATCTCAGGTGCAACATCACGCAATTTATCCATCATTTCCTTGGAGCCGGTATTGGCAGCAAGTTCAAGTCTGTGACCATTTGGATCAAAGAAGTAAATGGACTTAAAAATACCATGATTGGTTGGACCTAGTACATCAAGACCGTAATCTTCTAGTTGTTTTTTTGCACCCAACAAGGCGTCCATATCTTCAACTTCAAAAGCAATGTGTTGAACCCAAGCAGGGGTATTTAAATCTCTACTCATTTCTGGAGAGTTGGGTATTTCAAAGAATGCTAGGACATTGCCCATGCCTGCATCGAGAAAGATATGCATATAAGGATCAGGTTCTTTTGTGCTTGGCACAAGATCTTCTGAAATAGCTAAGACCAGATCCATATCTAAAGCATCGCGATAAAATTCGGTTGTTTCCTTAGCATCCTTACAGCGATAAGCCACATGATGGATTCTTTTAATATTCATAATAATTCTCCTAAATAGCCTTTACGCAGTTTCTTCTTTCTTGTCAGTCGATATGATTCCACGATCAATTTGATCACGTTCAAGGGATTCGAAAAGAGCTTTAAAGTTGCCTTCCCCGAAACCATCATCGCCTTTACGTTGAATAAATTCAAAGAATACAGGTCCAACCATCATTTCAGAAAATATCTGGAGTAATAATCTGCTATCACCTTCTTCAGTAGAGCCATCGAGTAAGATACCACGCGTTTGAAGTCCTTCTACATCTTCACCATGTCCAGGAAGACGCTCTTCAAGCATTTTGTAATATGT
>JBLHLI010000336.1:0-3423 GCA_047618765.1 Enterobacterales bacterium
TACGTCATTCGATATGCTGAGCGTGTTAGAAAAGATCCATCAAAATCAATAATTTACCATCAGAAAAAAGAACTGGAAGATTATTTCATAAATCAGGATGAAACCAATCAAACGCAACTAACTCCTCGTATCAAAATAGTATTGCTCTGTTTTGCTGCAACCTTTGTGATAATGATATATGGCGTTTCAAAACTGGACTGGTGGTTTTTGGAAATGACCAGTTTGTTTTTTATTGCGTCAATTGTAATCGCCTTGATCGCTGGATTAAGCGAGGAAAAAACGGTCAATACTTTTATTAAAGGTACAACTGAATTATTGGGAGTTGCATTAATTATAGCTTTGGCAAGAGGTGTCACAGTATTAATGGATGATGGTGCTATTAGTGACACTCTTCTTTTTTATTCATCTACTCTGGTTGATGGCTTACCAGCTATGATCTTTGTGAATTTAATGATGTTCATATATGCAGGATTATCATTTTTCGTACCATCAAGTTCTGGTATGGCTGTATTAACTATGCCTATATTTGCACCTCTTGCAGATACAGTGGGCATTGGTCGAGAATTAGTGGTGAGTGCCTATCTCTATGGTATTAATCTGTTGTACATGATCTCTCCAACAGGATTGATTCTGGCATCCCTTACAATAGCAAAAATATCCTATAAGGATTACTTAAAGTTTGCTATGCCATTATTCGCTATTTATATAGTAATGATAATTATTATACTTTCACTATCGGTGTATATTTGAAGTATTAAGAACCTCCATGATGTCTCTTATGTTCAAATAGGAGCACCCTTTATCAAGGGGGTCAGATGAACTTGATTCTATCAAGGGGGTCAGATGAACTTGATATCAAGGGGGTCAGATGAACTTGATTCTAGAATGATATCAAGGGGGTCTATCAAGGGGGTCAGATGAACTTGATTCTAGAATGATAGGTCCATTGACACACCGATTCTAGGAATGTCCTTCCTGACTCGAACAGGGGCTCCCGATCATGAATGTATATCAATTCCAATTATTTCTGCCTCATTGGGCAACCGTTTTCTCAGCTCTTCCGTCTAAGCTGCTATAAACTAATTTGAGGAATACCAATGAAACAAACGATATGTACATCAAAGTTAACTTATTTACTCTCCATTTTTTTAATGATTAGCACTAGTTCGAGCATAGCAAGCGCTGATAAAAAAGGAGCAATATCAAAAGCGTCAGATGAGTTACTGATTAATAAGACAGACGAAATTATTAAGCAGTATACCGATCCAGGTTGGTTTTCTGGAAGCTTGGTGATATTTAAAGGTGACAAGGTTATTTATGATAAGAGCTTTGGTTTAGCTGATATAGAGAAGAATGTTAGAAATACTTCTGCAACAAAAACTAGAATTGGTTCGATCAACAAACACTTTACTGCAGTTTTAGTAATGCAGACAATTCAGGCTGGGAAAATATCATTAGATGATAAGTTAGAAAAATTCGAACTGGGCTTTCCAAAAGAAATTGCTGAAAAAATAACTGTGCGTCATTTATTGCGCCATACTTCAGGCTTTGCTGACATATTCAATAATGAATATTTTGAAACATACCGCTCATTAAAAAATATAAATGACAAACTACCGTTATTAATAAACAAGCCTTTAATTTCTGAGCCAGGAAAAAAATTCAACTATTCAAACTATGGTTACATTGTTTTAGGCGCTATTTTAGAAAAAGTCGAAAAGAAGAGCTTTCAATTAATTATTAATGAAAATATTTTAAATGTTATTAAAGCTGATAATACTAAATACGCCTTGACTGAAAACGTTAAAGATAAAGCTAAGAGTTATCAATTCACTCCACTTGGAAAAAAAATAGATAAAACGAATAGTCTCGAAAATATAACACCCGATGGAGGAATGTACTCAACACCTTACGACCTCGCGCTTTTTTTCTCAAAACTTTTTTATAGCAACCAGTTACTTAACGACCAATCAAAAGCAATGATGAAAAATTATTACAAAGAATCAATCAAACCATGGTCTGAATTCTTAGAGAGTGACAAGACTAAAGTAATCTCCTATGGTGGAGGTCCTGGAGTGAGTGCCGCTATAGAGATATTAGTAAAAGATAAGTTGATGGTGATCGCCTTAGCCAATACTGATGACGTTGTAGCAGAGCGTATTACCCAAAGAGTGATTGAAGTTTATCAAGGCAAACAATATAAAAAAGTCATGTTACCTCTAGCTTTATTTGCAACGAAATTGTTAGAGGAAAAAGGAGATAGTTACTTTGTAGATAATGCCAAACGGGAGTTTTCTCAAGCTGGATATGATAAATATGCACCAAGACCGTTAAATAAGTTAGGATTTGCTCTAATTGAAAACAATCAACTTAACCAAGCGATTAGTGTTTTTATAGTAAATACCAAAGCTTTCCCAAAAGAGCCGAATACATTTGACAGTTTAGCTTATGCATATGAAAAAGCAGAAAACAAAACCAAAGCTTTATTGAATTATAAAAAAGCACTTTCATTGGATTCAGGTTTTGAATCTGCTAAGGAAGCTATCTTGCGATTAAATCAATAATTTATACCTCGACAGGCAACCGTTTTATCAGCTCTTCCGTCTAAGCTGATATAAACTAACCACAAAACTGGAGTAACGTTATGGACACTATTTGGATCGCTCTCATCTTGCTAGTCGCTTTATGGCTGGTAATTAGAAGTATCAACATTCACCTAAAACAACATAAGCTTGTCAAAGTAAGAGAGATGTTACATACAGAGCGAGTAAAGAGTCTAGAAACTGATGCAGAGCCGATAGATATTAACTTTGAACTGGAAGCAATGGATCAGATGATGAGTCAATCCGTTACAACATCTACAACCTTTATGAGAATATGGCACCAAGTAAGTTTTAGATTAGCAGTATTTTTTATCGCACTAAGTTTGATGGGGTTGTTCATGCTATTGATTGCACAAGTGACACAAACTGAAATTAGGTTTGGTATGGTTCGTATGGTCTTACTTCCTTTAGTGGTTGGTATTCCACTGTTGCTTACAAACTTTATTAGTAGTAGATACTTAAAATAAATATGTCTGGGGAAATCAAACAGGACACTGATGAGTTATTACTCGCCGAGTTTCTTGAATCTGGTGATAATGATACTTTCTCACGACTGCTAAAGCGGCATCAATCATCCATCAAGAGTATTGTTATTGCCACCCTTGGTATCCATTTTCGAAGTGAAGTTGATGATGCTTGCCAGGAAATTTATATTAAGCTCTATGAAAGGTCTAATAGCTATACAGGAAGAAGTAAGTTTAGTACTTGGTTATATCGGTTGGTAAAAAATACAGCAATTGATTATCAGCGTAAACATAAACGTCATCTTGCAACCCAGGCGTACGAAGATGAGGAAATGATTGATTGGCAGACTTCCAAT
>JBLHLI010000337.1:0-3404 GCA_047618765.1 Enterobacterales bacterium
CCAGGCTATGGCATGGCTGTGGCCCAGGCACAATATCCTGTCTATGAAGTTACTCGTAAACTTAAAGAGATGGGGATCAATGTTAGATTTGCTATTCATCCAGTTGCTGGTCGACTTCCAGGTCATATGAATGTGCTCCTTGCTGAAGCTAAAGTCCCCTATGATATCGTTTTAGAGATGGATGAAATTAACGACGATTTTTCTAAGACAGATACCGTTCTTGTAATTGGCGCTAACGATACTGTTAATCCTTCTGCTCAAGATGATCCCAATAGCCCTATCGCCGGCATGCCAATTCTTGAAGTTTGGAATGCTGAGAATGTTATCGTCTTTAAGCGCTCTATGAATCCTGGTTATGCAGGTGTGCAAAATCCACTCTTT
The DNA here is from genome assembly GCA_047618765.1 of Enterobacterales bacterium. GTDB lineage: Bacteria > Pseudomonadota > Gammaproteobacteria > Enterobacterales. The sequence goes on from JBLHLI010000337.1 coordinate 382, forward strand.
TTCAAAGACAATACGAAGATGTTATTCGGTGATGCTAAAGATAGTGTTGAGAATATATTAAAGGCTCTTTAAGCTTTTAGAGTTGTATATTAAGAGGCCTGTTTGGCCTCTTTTTTTAAGCTAGGTTTAGAAACACAATTGGTTAATATTGATCATTGCTAACCACTTGGTTACCACCCGAGATTTTTGCTTGTTGTAAATTTGCTTCTACTTTTTTTAGCAATACTTCAAATCTATCTTCATTACCCAAACCACTAACGCCGATACTACAACTGAAGTCTATGTTTACTCCATCAACGGTAACATTTAGCTCTTCTATCGTTGTCCGCCATTTTTCAGCAACCATATAGGCCATACTAACTTCCGTTTCAGGTAGAATTAATAAAAACTCTTTACTGCTTAATCGACCAATAACATCAGATTGTCTACAACTATCTAATAAAAAGGCTGATAAAGCTTTAATGACCTGATCACCGGCATAATGCCCCGATTTTTCATTAATTTGTTTTAACTGATCAATATCTAACAAAACTACAGAGAGACGGTGTCCATAGCGCATTGTTCTTGAGATTTCACGTTTACCATGGGCAAACATGGTTTCTCTATTATAAATACCCGTCAGCGGATCAGTGGTTACGAGCCGTTTCATTTCAGCTTCGACTTCTTTACGTCGACCAATACTTCTCACAATGGCTTGGGAGTAATGTTTACCTTCAATTACAGTGACACTTAAAGAAATTTCTACAGGGAAAAGGTGGCCATTTCGGTGTAAGGCTTCAATTTCAACGACATTATTGATCATAGTGCCAGCACCCGTTTGCTTAAAATGCGCAAAAGCAATTTCAGCTCTATCTCTTGCATCAACTGGTACGACTAAGTCATGGATTTTACAACCAATAGCGCTTTCTCTTGAATAACCAAACATTATTTCGGCAGCAGCATTCCAAAATACAATTTTTGAATTCTCATCGGCAACAATAAAAGTGTCAAGCGTACTATCTAAAAGGGTTTGGCAGACACTTGGCTCAAAAACTATGTTGTCTAATTTATCCATTTGCAGCTCATTTACTTTTATTTAAATTCAATTAGCTACATTTATAATGTAAATATAAGATTAATACAAGCTAGGCGTCTCTTATTAGTCCTACAAAAACACCTTCTATTCTAAGTTCTTCTGGCTCAAAGGTTATTGGATTGTAATCCTGATTAGCTGGTAACAACACTGGGCGGGGTGATTGTGAATCTAGATATTTAACCGTTACTTCGTCATTAATTCTGGCTATGACTATTTGTCCATGCCGTGCTCGCTCAGTTTTTTGCACTGCTATCATGTCACCATCGAGTATTCCTGCATCTTTCATACTGTCACCGCGAACACGCAGTAAATAAGTTGGTCGACTTGAAAATAATCCATCTGGCACTGGTACACGTCGTTCAAGATTTTCAACCGCCATGATTGGAGAACCAGCAGCTACTGAGCCAATTAGAGGTAACTCATAAAAGGCTTCGGTTAATAACTGAATACCACGGGGTTTATCGTTATGTAAATGAATGTGACCTTTACGCTCCAAGGCTTTTAAGTGATCCGCTGCGGCTCTTGTTGAGCTTACTCCAATTGCCTTAGCTAATTCAGCATGAGTTGGAGCAATACCATTTACCTGCACATAGTCCCTGATAGTTGCCAGTACTTCTGATTGCCTGTCGGTGAGCGCTTGTGTCATCGTTGCTTCCTTTTTTGTTAAATTAAATTCTCTTTTGATTCAATTCCTTAGCTGATCAAATGCAGTTCATTAACTCTAAAATGTAAATCCTGTATTTCAAATCAACTTTCTTGAGTATATACTACTTGTATAAACAGTATTTGTACAGCTAGCACTCGGATTAGTTTCTATGAACAAACCATCAAGCAACCACAGATGGCCAAAAATGATCGCTCTTGTCGACATGAACGCATTTTTCGCCTCCATTGAACAGCAAGATTACCCTTGGTGGAGGGCTCGGCCTGTTGCCGTAACTAATGGTCTAGCCGGCACTTGCATTATCACCAGTTCTTATGAAGCTCGTGCTTTTGGCATTCGTACTGGCATGCGCCTTCGAGAAGCACGCAAAATGTGCCCTCAGCTCATCCAAGCACCTGCTAGGCCTTACCGTTATGCCGAAGTCTCACGCAAAATAATGCGTTCACTTGAGACCATCACTCCCGACTTAGAGATTTTTTCTGTGGATGAAGCTTTTCTAGATCTCAGCCATTGTCAGCGGCTTTATCATTATGATCCATGGCAAATGGCTAAACTCATCAAACAAGTTGTTTTTGATAATTCAGGGTTACTTTGTTCCGTTGGTTTAAGTGGTGATCGAAGTACCGCCAAGTGGGCTGCAAAACAACATAAGCCTAATGGTCTAACGGTTATCGAACCAGAGCTTGCCGAAGCAGCTTTAGCTGATATTGCTGTCACCGATTTATGTGGTGTTAATAAAGGTATTGGTCGTTTTCTTGCCCAGTACGGTGTTTACCGTTGTGGCGACATGAAAGACATTCCCATCAGTGTTCTTGGCCAACGTTTTGGTAATCCTGGTCGTCGAATTTGGCTAATGGCCCAAGGCAAAGATATCGAACCGGTTAATGGAGTAATAGCTGATGCAAAAACTCTTGGCCATGGAAAAGTTATTCCGCCCAATACCTTAGACAGTCCAACCATTTTACTTTATCTGATGCATATGACCGAAAAGGTTGCCGCAAGATTACGTTTAAACCATTTACAGGCTCAACTTTTTTCCATTGCTTTCAAGACCATTAATGGTTGGCAAAAAACTCGTTCTCGCACTATATCTTATAGCGATGATGGCAAACAAATATTCAAGCTCTGTAAGTTTTTTTTCCAACACAAATGGCAAGGCGAAGGTGTTTTCCAAGTTCATGTTGCTGCTCTCGATCCTCGACCTGCCAGTGGACAAGCCGATCTATTTATTGATGACAATCAACCACGACAAAACCTTTATCAAATGATCGATAAGATCAATCA
>JBLHLI010000338.1:0-3378 GCA_047618765.1 Enterobacterales bacterium
CGTTTAACTGAAGTGCTTTTTATTCAACTTTTAAATAAGTTTGTTAATGAAAATAAATATTTGACAGGTTTTTTAGCGGCTCTAAATGAACCAAGATTAAAAAAGATATTACAACTTATACACCAGAATCCTGAAAAAAAATGGACTCTGGATATGATTAGTGATGAGGTCGGCATGTCACGTGCAACCTTGCAGCGGAAGTTCAAAACTGGCGTGGGTATTGCGCCGATGGCCTATATTCGTAACTGGCGAATGGCAAAAGCCTACCAGTTATTAAAATACTCGAATTTGTCACTTACTGGGATAGCTGATGCCATTGGTTTTTCTGATGTTGGTTCTTTCCGAAATGGCTTTCAGGCCCATTACGGTTATACACCAAGTAAATTACGAAGTATGACGGTATTGACAAGTTAAATGCCTCAGATCCATTGTTTGTTGATGAATACATACAAACGTCACTGATTCCCAAATGAGGTCATCTTAAGCGAAAGAGCTGTAGGAAAGCTGCCATAATGAGCCTCTCCATATTTGATATATATCTTCAATATCACGAAAGCAAAATGGCAGATAATTTGACTAGGATAACGATAGCGTTTATAAGTTTTCATCAGTATTATGACACAAGGTTGAAGTTAAGCTGACAGTGCCTCAGGTATGATTAAAAGACCACATTCATACACTAATGTTTTTAAAGTCGGTGCGGGTTATCTATTATTTGCCTGGGTATTTGAACTCACTCCAGATTAAGGAAAATATTCTCATGATTCAATATCGAACTGAAAGTGATTCCTTTGGTACACTACAAGTTCCAACGGATAAATATTATGGTGCACAGACTGCACGTTCCTTGCTCAATTTCTCCATCGGCGAAGAGATCATGCCAAAGCCGTTAATCCGTGCGTTAGGAATAATCAAACACTCAGCAGCAAAAGTGAATATGGATTTTGGCTCCCTGGATAAAACACTGGGCGAAGCTATTATGCAATCCGCTGAAGAGGTCCTAAAAGGTAAACTCGATGCTCACTTTCCACTCTCAATTTGGCAGACTGGCTCAGGTACACAAACTAATATGAATGCCAATGAGGTCATCGCTAACCGCGCGATTGAGATCCTCGGCGGCACTGTCGGCACCAAGAAACCGGTGCATCCTAACGACCATTGTAATTTGGGGCAGTCGTCGAACGATACCTTTCCGACCGCGATGCATATTGCCGCTGTGGAAGAGACCACGCATCTCTTGATCCCTGCCTTAGAAAATTTATACCAGGAATTAAATAACAAATCTAAGGCCTTCATACACCTGATTAAAATTGGGCGAACTCACTTGCAGGATGCAACCCCTTTAACTCTTGGTCAGGAGTTTTCCGGGTACGCGACGCAAATAGCTAATGGCGTGCGCAGAGCGAAGGCAATTTTGCCTGCCCTTTACCCATTAGCACAAGGTGGTACAGCCGTTGGGACTGGGCTTAATTCGCCTAAGGGTTTCGATGAGCAATTTGCTCAGCAAGTGGCATCCCTTACCGGACTACCCTTTATCACTGCTGAAAACAAGTTTGAAGCGATAGCGGCCCATGATGCGATCGTCGAAGCCAGTGGTGCTTTAAACACTATTGCCGTTAGTCTGATGAAAATAGCTAACGATATTCGCTTTCTTGCTTCCGGCCCTCGCTGTGGTATAGGCGAAATCAGTTTGCCTGAAAATGAAGTTGGTTCGTCAATTATGCCTGGCAAGGTAAACCCGACGCAATGTGAAGCTCTAACCATGGTTGCTGCTCAAATAATGGGTAATCACACTACTATTACAATTGCAGGTGCGAGTGGGCACTTTGAACTAAACGTTTTTAAACCGGTAATGATTTATAACCTACTGCAATCGGTCCGTTTGCTGACTGATAGTTGTCAGAGTTTTACTAATAAATGCATCATCGGCATTACGGCTAATGAAGCGCGTATTGCTAAACTTCGTGATGAATCACTGATGCTAGTGACCGCACTCAATCCTCATATTGGTTATGATAACGCTGCCAAAATAGCTAGAAAGGCCCATAAAGACGGTTCGACATTATTACAGGCGGCACTCGCTTTAGAACTAGTAACTGAGCAGGAGTTTAATCAGTGGATTGTGCCGGAAAACATGCTGGGACCAAATATATGAATATTTCAGTTTTATACCGCCGTAGAGACTGACATATTAACTTTTATTAAAGTAGTATATTAGGATGAATATATACAAACGTTATCGCTTCCCACCAGAAATCATCCAGCATACATCCTGATTGTATCCCCGATATAGTCTCAACACATTGACATGAAAGATCACCCTTAGACCCCAAAATACCCAGTAGGCTGGTCCAACCCATAGAGTCGGTGAGTCTGCACGCGCTAAGCTTATGGAAAATAAGAAAAACGCCGCCACTTCAAGACTCCAACAGAAGACCCCCCGATTTGGAGTCCGAGGGGTCTTATTACAGAAGTGGCAGGTAAGCTACTATGTCTTGGGAGAGTGTATCGGCAGTCAGAAGTTAAAAATCACTTGATATTTATGATAACAACTTTTAACTTGTTAATTCCTAATTAACTTGATGAGTGGAAAATGAATCAGTCACAAAGCTATACTAGCATTGCATGGATCAGCTGAGATGATAGTACTCTGTTTATAATCCCAAGTATCTTTCCCATTATTTTAGGGTAACTTGCAAACAAGAACCTTAGCTGAAATGGAAAGCTCAGCACCCATTGGCTGGACAGAAGCCTCTGCGTATACAGCTAAAGGCAACAAGCTTTTCATTATGGCACTGGCAAATAATTTATATATTTTCATAAAAAAATAATCATAAATTTGTTGCTAAATCAAGTACCTTGAAGTGTTTTCAGTATATCGCTATAATAAATTAGCTGGACAATTAAGGATACTTATGAAAGGTATTATTTTTGCAGAATTTATAGCACTTGTAGAAAAGACATTTGGTCTAGATGTCTGCCAAGAGATACTAGATGCCAATAATGACGAGGGTATATATACCTCTGCTGGAACCTATGATCACAGAAACTTAGTAAAACTCATTATCTCGTTGAGCCAGATAACCAATATTAGTGTTGAATCTTTACAGAAGATCTATGGCAAATCGGCGTTTATTAACTTATTAAAGAGTATGCCAAGTCTCAAGCTAGAGTCAAAATCTACGTTTGAATTTATAACTCAAGTCGAAGAATATATCCATGTCGAGGTTAAGAAGTTATATGTCGACGCTAAGCCCCCTAAATTTGATCTTATTTCAATAAATGAATATGAAATGGTCTTAGATTACATTTCCGCTCGTTGTTTTTCTCATGTCTGTTTTGGTCTTATCGAAGGATGTGCTGAATACTTCAATGAAA
>JBLHLI010000339.1:0-3366 GCA_047618765.1 Enterobacterales bacterium
ACTTTGCGGGCTAGACGTGCAAGCTGTTTATCAAGGTTTCTTACACCAGCTTCACGAGCATAGTTTTCAATCAATTTGCGTAATGCCGCCTCAGAAAGATTGAGTTGAGATGGTTTAAGGCCGCTGCGTTCAATTTGTTTTGGTAAAAGATATTTCTGAGCTATTTCAATTTTTTCTTTGGTAAGGTAGCCAGAAAGACGAATGATTTCCATTCTGTCCATTAAAGCACGTGGAATGGTATCGAGTTGATTTGCAGTACAAATAAACAGCACGGATGATAAGTCGACTCTTATGTCTAAGTAATGATCAAGGAAGCTATCATTCTGCTCAGGGTCAAGTACTTCAAGTAATGCTGAAGCTGGATCACCGTGATAGGAAGATCCTACCTTATCAATCTCATCTAACATAATCACCGGATTTGATGTTTCAGATTCTTTTAATGCCTGAATTATTTTACCTGGCATAGCACCGATATAGGTACGTCTATGGCCTTTAATTTCAGCCTCATCACGCATTCCACCAAGAGAAAAACGGAAAAACTTACGACCAAGAGCATTGGCTATAGATTTACCAATGGATGTTTTACCTACTCCAGGAGGTCCCACAAACAGCAATATAGAGCCAGAAATTTTACCCTTAAGATTGCCCACTGCAAGAAATTCTAATATTCTTTGTTTAACATCTGTAAGACCAGCATGATCTCTATTGAGTATTCTTTGGGCGCCCGTTAGGTTAAGTCGATCTTTAGAATAAACTCCCCAAGGAAGACTGCAAATCAAGTCAAGATAATTGCGAGTAACGGCGTATTCTGGAGAGCCCATTTCTAGGATACCAAATTTTGTTAATTCATCGTCAATGCGTTTTTCAGCTTGGGCTGGAAGTGTTAGTTTTTCAAGTTGCTTATTAAATCTATCGATATCAGCAGTACGATCATCCTTAGCAATACCAAGTTCTTTCTGAATGGCTTTTAGCTGTTCTTTCAAAAAAAACTTACGCTGTTGCTCAGTCATTTTATCTTCAACACGTTGACGAATTTCAACCTGTAACTCAGCAACTTCAAATTCTTTTTGAATAAGCTTTAGAACTTTTTGCATACGCTGAGGCAAATTAACGGTTTCAAGAATATCCTGCAATATCTCTTTACTTGATGTTGTTAAACTTGCTGCAAAATCAGTTAGTGCAGAAGGCTCATTGGGATCAAAACGGTTTAAAAAATATTTAAGTTCATCACTATAAAGTGGATTTAAAGGCATCAATTCTCTGAGAGCATTGATAATAGCGATGGCGTAGGCTTTTATCTTCTTATCGTTTTTATATTCAGGTTCTTGAGGATAATCAACTTCAACTTTATAAGGTGGTTCATCTGATAACCATTTTACAACTCTAAAACGATGAATACCTTCAGCAATAAATTGAACTTTACCCGAGGCCATAATAGGATGATGAATACTTACTAAAGTACCTATGGGATAAAATTCTTCCGCAGTTGCTGGATTTTGTTCAGGTGTCTGAGTGAGAATAAGACCGGCCACCTGTTCATGGCTGTCTGATATTTTCTCTATCGAATCTCTCCATATTTCCTCACTCATTAAAATAGGTAATGTTTGGGGAGGGAAGAAAGGACGTTCTGAGAGTGGTAGTAAATAGATTTCCGAGGGAAGAAAGTCACTATCCTGCTCTAAGTCCTGTGCTAAGGCTTCATCAATTTCTTTCTTGATGTCTAGCGTCTCAGATGTAATATTCTTTTTACTCATTAGTTATTTGATCTCTTATAGGTCGGTTATTTTTGTTGATTAACTTAGATATTTATCAAAGAGTTGAATGTTAACATTATCACCAACACTGACATTACCTTTATCTTCATTTATTACAATATAGCAGTTTCCTGCTGACACTGAGGTTATTTTCGCTGATCCTTGAGTGCCAGTGGATTTTACATGCCATTGTCCAAGTTCATTTAAATAGGCTGTGCCACGTTGATAATCTCGTCGACCCAGTTTTTTCAGCAGTTGCGAGTCGCAGATTGCCTTAAGCTTAATAGGCGCAGAGGCATTCATCCCGGAAATTTTTTGCATAGCAGGTTGCACTAATAGGTTTAGGGTGACTAAGGCTGATACAGGATTACCAGGTAAGCCAAAAAATTTACAGTGTTTAATTGAACCCACGGCTATTGGCTTTCCCGGTTTGATAGCGACTTTCCACAGGTCAATTGTTCCTATTTCTTCTACCACAGGTTTAACATAGTCAGCTTCACCAACAGATACACCTCCGCTAGTTAATAGTACATCGGCTTTAGACGCAGCTTCAAGCATCACTGCCTTTATTTGTTGGGGATCATCTGCAATGAGTCCCAGATCTATAATTTCATAACCAAGTCTCTGACAAAGAGCAATTACAGTATAGCGGTTACTGTCATATATTTGTCCAGAATTCAGTTCACTGCCCAGGGCAGCTAGCTCATCACCTGTCGAAAAAACAGCTACTCTAATTTTCCTATATACGGTTATTTCATTAAATCCCAAGGAGGCAATCACACCAATATTTCTTGGATTAATGGATTGGCCTTTTTCTAGAAGTAGTTCGCCTTTTGATACACTAGAACCTGCTTTACGAACATTGTCCCAAGGCTTAGTTGGGAAATTAAAATGAATATCATTTTCTCGTGCAGTCACATTTTCTTGCATGACAACCACATCACAATCATCAGGCAAACAGGCGCCAGTCATTATTCGAATACATTCTCCTGTGGCTACCTTGCCAGTATAGGGATGACCGGCAAAAGAAGAACCGACCATAGTAAGGGTCTTAGATGCATCAAGGGAGTCAACTGCTAAAGCATAACCGTCCATAGCTGAGCAGTGCCAAGGAGGCAATATTTGATTGGATAACACATCTTCCGCAAGGACTCTATCTAGGCTGTCTGTAAGTAAAATCGTTTCGGTTTCACTCACAGCAGTCATAGAATCGAGGATAAGCGTTAAGGCATCATCAAAGGGTTTTAGGCCTGGTGTTGAACAGCTATCTACAGTCATGTTGGAATTTTTGAAATTAATTAATGGTAGCTTGATTATAATGTGCTTTTGGTAGCGGATCAGCAGAAAATTACATTATCTAACAAAACACTTAAAATTAGATGTTAATTAGATGCATAAGCCCACTCAGAAAGCTCTAAATCGCTTAGAAAGTCTAATTCGTCTTCATCCAAAAGTAATTCTAGATCAGTGTAAATATCATATGAAGTCTGTATATCTTCAAGAGGCGTTGGATAAATCATCACCAGTGCAACAACAATGAGAGGAATCATGAAAGCGAAGGCTGGTTTAAAGATAGATGAAAAATTGAATCCTGATGATTCAAGTGATTCAA
>JBLHLI010000340.1:0-3360 GCA_047618765.1 Enterobacterales bacterium
GCACTATCATAATACCCAATGCTGGCATCATGAGTAGAAAAACCACCAATAGCAATGGTTGAATAAGCATGAGTTAAGGCATCGAAAAATGTCATTCCAGCAGACCAATAGGCCAAGGTACAAGAAATTGTTAAGACCATATAGATGTACCACAATGCTTTGGCTGTTCCAGCAATGCGAGGTGTTAATTTAGAATCTTTAACCGGACCCGGTGTTTCTGCCTTATAAAGTTGCATGCCGCCAATACCAAGCATTGGTAGAACTGCCACCGCCAAGACAATAATACCCATACCACCAATCCACTGTAATTGTTGCCGATAGTATAAAATCGCTTTGGGCATAGTATCTAAGCCACTCAGCACAGTTGCTCCAGTAGTAGTAAGACCTGAAAAGGATTCAAATACGGCATCGACTAGCTGAATATCTTGAGTAGCAGAGAGGTAAAAAGGCAAGGCTCCGAAACTTGATAGTACTGTCCAAAACAATACTACAATTAAAAAGCCATCTCGGGTTTTAAGTTCAGTCTTGCAATCTCTGTAGCGATACCAAAGTACCCCACCAAGAAATAAGGTGATGAAAAAAGATTGAATGAATGACAGACCACCAGAATCTTTATAGATATAGGCAACTACCATGGGAGGAATTAAGGTCACACTGAGCAGTGTAATTAATATCCCTAAAATGCGAAGTATGGTACCTAAGTGCATTAAATTACCTATATGAAGGTTGCATCAACTTGGAATAGTCGTTCCACATCATGGACGTATTCTTTATCAACCAAAAATAAAATGACATGATCATCACTCTCAACCACGACATCATCATGAGCCATTAAGACTTTTTCTTTACCTGACTCACCTCGCACAATCGCACCAATTGTCGTTCCAGGTGGTAATTTTAAATCTTCAATCTTTCGACCTACAACTCGAGACGTATTAGAATCTCCATGAGCGATTGTTTCAATGGCCTCAGCTGCACCCCTTCTAAGGCTGTATACGGTAGCAATATCACCCTGTCTGATATAGGTAAGTAATGAACCAATTGTAGCCATCTGTGGAGAAATGGCGATATCAATACCATTACTCTGGGCTAGATCTACATATTCTGGACGATTGATAAGAGCCATTACCTTTCGACCACCTAAGGCTTTGGCAAGCATAGAGGACATAATATTAGCAGCGTCATTATTAGTCACTGCAATAAAAACATCCATATCTTCAATATTTTCTTCTATCAGCATATCTTTATCTGCTGCATCGGCATTAATAACTGTGCCGTTGAGTTCAGCTGATAATTCTCTAGCATGTTGCCTGTCACGCTCGATAACTTTTACCTGACAACCTAGACCTTCAAGTAAATGGGCAAGACCTGCTCCGATATGTCCACCACCGGCTATCATAATTTTCTTATAAGGATCTTCAAGTTTTTGCAGTTCACTGATGACCTTGTTAATGTCATTTTTCTCAGCAATGAAAAAGACTTCGTCATTGGCTTCAATAATAGTTGAGCCAATAGGAACTATAGGTTTGCCTTGTCTAAATATTGCTGCAACACGAGTATCAACATTAGGAATGTGTTGTTTTAATGTGGCAAGTGCATTACCCACTAAAGGTCCGCCATAATAAGCTTTTACAGCAACGAGGCGCACTAAACCATTAGCAAAATCAAGCACCTGAAGGGCTCCAGGATAACGGATTAACTTAAATATATGTTCAGTTACTACTTGTTCTGGGCTAATAACAACATCGACAGTTAAGCTACCAGGCATATCTTTATTAAATAACATGGCTTTATTTTTTAGATAACTAGGGTCTCTTACACGGGCAATTTTGGTAGGAATCTTAAACAAAAGCCAAGCGATCTGACAGGCAATCATATTGGTTTCATCACTGTTTGTAACAGCGATTAATAAATCAGTATTTTCAGCACCAGCTTTAGCCAAGATATCAGGATGTGAAGCTTGACCGCAGATAGTACGAATATCGAGATGATTATGCAGCTCATCAAGTCGTTCTTTTGATACATCAACCAAGGTTATTTCGTTATCTTCACCCTCTAGATCTTTTGCTAGAGTGCCTCCAACCTGGCCTGCACCGAGAATTATTATATGCATTTTAGTCGTTGCCGTTTAATTCGTTGATTCTAATCATTATTTTTCTTAGCCTGTCTAGTCTAACGCTTATTGATCAAATATCTACTGTAAATATCGACAATTGTTAAAGTTTTTTGAGTTTTGCGTAATAAAATCCATCCATTTGCTCCTCTCCAGGTAATATTTGCCTTTCTTTTTCTAGAACAGCATTACTGTGGCGCTCTAAAAATTTAACTATCTGCTCGGTATTTTCTGCTTTTAATATGGAACAAGTTGAATAGAGCATGATGCCACCTGGTTTTAGCAGAGGCCAAAGCTCATCGAGAAGCTTTTGCTGAATGTCATTGAGTGGTTCAATATCACTATCTCGGCGTAAAATAGCAATATCAGGATGTCTTCTGATAATACCTAGGGCACTACAGGGAGCATCACAAAGAATTCTGTCAAATTTTTCACCCTTAAGTTCATAGCCTTCAAACCAAGCACTTGGATCACTTGCATCAGCTGCAATGCTAGTCGCTTTAAGTTTTAGTCGTGCAAGATTTTCATCAAGTCGAGTTAAGCGTTTTGCAGAGCTGTCGAGCGCAATAACAGTGCTATTATTGTCGACGAGTTCAAGAATATGGGCAGTTTTACCACCTGGTGCCGCACAAGCATCAAGAATGCGCTGTCCCTGTTCAACGTCTAACCACTGAGCAGCTAACTGAGCAGCGCTATCTTGTACAGAAAAATCGCCCTCCTTATAACCCGGTAAAGTTGTAATATCACAACTCTTATCGAGTAGCAGGGCATTTTCAGCAAGACTATGAGCTGATGCAGAAATTGCTGAATCGGTTAGCTTTTGCAGATATTGCTCACGGCTGAGATGTCTACTATTAACTCTTAATGTCAGGGGAGCTCTTTGACGACTGTTAATACAAATCTCTTCAAAGCTTTCTGGCCAGTCAGCTTTGAGGCGTTTAATTAGCCATATTGGCATATTTGAGGTGACTTCAGGTAATTCGCTTACTTTAGTTAGTAATTGCTCACTTTCTCGCAATGCCTTTCTCAGCGTTGCGTTAACTAAGCCCTTAGCCCATTTTTTCTTAATCTTCAAAGTAGCCTGGACCGTTTCACTTAATACCGCATGATCAGGAATTCGGGTATGAAAGAGTTGATATAAGCCGACTAAAATCAAGCATAAAATATCATCATCTTTTTTCTTCAGAGGTTTCTCAATAAGCTCTGCAACAATGGCTTTTAATTGGAAATACTGACGTAAAGTACCA
>JBLHLI010000341.1:0-3358 GCA_047618765.1 Enterobacterales bacterium
TTGGGATAAACTATTAGTTATGCTCCATTACCAAAATTTTATTGAGGACTAGTTATGGAAATCATTCCCGTTATTGCAGGTTTTGTGTTTATCGCTTTCGGATGTTTTATGCTTTATGACACCTATACTTTTCGTAAAGTAGCAGAGCAGATCACTGGTAAACTGAAAGGATATGAACATCACATATCTCGTTCAAAGAATAGCTCTACAAAAATGTATACTCCTGTAATTGAGTTTCGTTACCTGGGTGATGAGTACCGTTTTAAAGGTACAATATCTAGCAGTAGCATGCCCTATGAAATTGGTGACTCAGTACCTGTGTTACTTAAAAAGAATGATCCTGATAATGCCCGATTAAAAACAAATGCCCGTTACTGGTTGGGTGGAATTTTTGCTTTGATAGGTTTTATAGCTCTGGGTGTTGGTCTTGCAAACTTTAATTTTGATAAAATGACTTTAATTATTGCAGCCATTATATTAGTGACAATGGCTTATAAGGCGGTTCATTTTAAACAAAAATTAGAAGACAATAACATTCACAGTTTTAGAGATTTAGTTGACTATAAAAACAATAACACTCATAAAACTGACATAAACTCTGCTAGTGTTAGTGCAACTGAGAGTTTATTTGTTGAAGATGAAACTAAAACAGTCAATGAGAATAATTATCAGCCTTCTGCTAATTTTATAGAAACACAGGAACAGGTTACCAAGCACACAAAGGTGCCGGTTTGGTTAGCATATCTATTTGTGTTCATCGGTTTAGGAATTTCTATCGGGGGAGGATATTGGACAAAACAAAGAGCTGACTTTCTTAATAGAGCTGAGCAATCCATTGGTCAGGTTGTTGAAATGGAATCTTCTACATCAGACGGTTCAACGGTTTATTATCCTATTGTGAAATATCGATACTCAGTAACCGGTGAAGATATCCAGTTTAGACATCAGGTTGGAAGTAGTCACCCAAGTTGGAAAAGAGGGGACAAGGTTAACGTTCTTTATGATCCTAATGATAAAACTAATGCCTTGATTGATGATGGTTGGTTTAACTGGTTTGGCCCCGGCTTATTGTTATTGATAGGCGTTGTTTTTTTATTGATTGGATATTTTATGGTTAAAAAGCAAAGGCAAGCAAAAAGTTATCCATTACCTAAAATTAACAACAGATGATATGACAATACTTTTTTGTCTGTATGTGTATAATCATCGGCTGTTGAAAATAATAAAATTTATAAGAATTTAATAAGGGCATTTTAGATGAGTCTTTCTACGATAAAAGTTGTCATTTCCGCACTTTTAATAAGCGCTGTTATTGGCTGTAGTGATGATAGTAAGCAGATAGCTGAAACAGAAGCAGAAACCAAACAATTGGAGCAAGACTCAATGACACAAACGTCAGATAAAAATATGCCCCCAAAAGCTGAGAAGGTTGAGCATTTAATGTCCATTCACGGTCATCAGCGAAATGATCAATACTATTGGCTAAGAGATGATACTAGAAAGAGTGAGCAGGTAATTAACTACTTAAACGCTGAAAATGATTACACTAAAGATCAGCTATCCCATACAGAAGATTTACAAAAGAAATTATTTGAAGAAATGACCGCTAGGTTGGAACCAAACGAAGAATCGGTACCTGTTTTCGATAAAGGATATTGGTATTGGTCTAAATTTCAGGAAGGCCAAGATTATCCAATACATATTCGTCAAAAGGGTTCTTTAGAGGCTGCTGAGGAAGTATTGCTCGATCAAAATAAAAGGGCTGAAGGGCATGAATATTATAGCTTAGCAGATATGGATATTAGCCAAAACCAAAAGTTAATGGGCATCTCTGAAGATACCGTTAGTCGCCGTCGATATGATATTCGTATTAAGAACTTGCAGACTGAAGAATTCTTTCCTGAAGTGATTGAAAATACCTCCGGTCAAATTGTATGGGCCAATGATAACAAAACACTTTTTTATGTGCGCAAACACCCCACAACGTTATTACCTTATCAAGTTTATCGACATGAACTTGGCACCTCACCAGAAAAAGACGTTTTAGTTTACGAAGAAGAAGATACGACATTTTATACCAGTATCTACAAAACTCGTTCTGAAAAATATATTGGTATTGTAATATCCTCAACGATGAATAGTGAGTATAGATTTGTCTCTGCGACTACACCCACAGACGCCTTTACTATGTTTCTTACAAGAGAAAAAGATCATTTATTTGATGTTGAGCACATAGGAAATAATTTTTATATTCAATCTGACTTCGAAGCAATGAATGAAAGGCTCTGGAAAGTTGAGGAAAGTAAAATTGGTACAAAAGATCACTGGCAAGAAGTTCTGGCTCATAGAGAAGATACTTTGATTCAAAACTTTGAGTTGTTTAATGATTATATGGTGGTTAATGAACGAGTCAATGGTTTAGAAAAATTACGCATTAGAGATTATACCGGCAAGTTAATTGAAGAAGTTATCTTTAATGACGCTGCGTACAATGCGGGTATTGGTAACAATCCTGACCCTGCATCAAGAATTATTCGTTACGGATATTCAAGCATGAATACCCCAAGTTCAGTTTATGATTATCATTTGGATAAAGGAACCAGTGAATTAAAAAAACAAGATAAAGTGATTGGTGATTTTCATCCTGAGCAATATCAAAGTGAACGCATTATGATTGAAGCGCGTGATGGTAAAAAAGTGCCCGTTTCCATTGTCTATCGTAAAGACAAATTTAAGAAAGATGGCACCAACCCTTTACTAAATTATGCCTATGGCTCTTATGGTCATACCGTCGACCCAGGTTTTAGTATTTCACGCCTAAGCCTTTTAGATAGAGGTGTTGTGTTCGCTATTTCACATATTCGTGGTAGCAAAATGTTAGGACGCAAATGGTATGAGGATGGTAAAAAGTTAACTAAAATGAACACCTTTACTGACTTCAATGATGCAACTAAATCATTGGTAAAACAAGGCTACGCTAACGCTAAGCAGGTTTATGCTATGGGTGGCAGTGCTGGTGGAATGTTAATGGGTGGCATTATCAATATGCAACCAGAACTTTATCACGGTGTTATTGCGGCAGTACCTTTTGTTGATGTTGTAACAACGATGTTAGATGAATCCATTCCATTAACAACCGGTGAGTTTGATGAGTGGGGAAATCCAAAAAATAAAGAGTACTTTGATTATATGCTGTCATATTCACCCTATGACCAAGTTAAAGCTCAAAATTATCCAAACTTACTTGTCACAACAGGTTTACATGATTCACAAGTGCAGTATTGGGAACCAGCGAAATGGGTGGCTAAGCTTAGAGATATGAAAACTGATGGCAATGTACTACTTTTAGATACAGACA
>JBLHLI010000342.1:0-3352 GCA_047618765.1 Enterobacterales bacterium
TAGAGTACAATCGATAAGGATTTAAATCATGATGTATAAAACTATTTCTATTCTATTTATTAGCTTAATGATAATCAATTTAGCTGCCTGTTCAAACATGGAACCGGAAGCTCAATTGTCAAAAGAAGAAATCACCATCGATGAGGCTGCAATGGAAGATAAACCGCTCAAATTAATGACGCTAACAGCCACAGTTACTTACATT
This sequence comes from Enterobacterales bacterium, assembly GCA_047618765.1. GTDB lineage: Bacteria > Pseudomonadota > Gammaproteobacteria > Enterobacterales. Next base: position 206 of record JBLHLI010000342.1, read on the forward strand.
GATTTAGAAGGTGGCTTTTATGGATTGATAACAGATAAAGGCAAGAAGTTATTACCTATTAATCTTGAAAAAGAACACCAAATAGACGGTACTGTTTTATCGTTTAGTTCCAAGCGAATTACAACCAGATTCACGACTAAACAGTGGGGACAGCTTGTCGAGTTGGTTGATGTTAAATTAATCACATCAGCAGCGAATAACTATCTATGAAAATCATGTTATAAGAAATTAACTCTGTAATATAGTTAACTAATCGTTCCACTTACAATTGGCTCGAAGGCTGTTATTTGATCAAGCAAAGCAGCATTACCCAAACCATGGGTTGGAAATAGCGTAGAAAATTGTCCCTGTTCACCGTGTAAGGCCATGTAGTTTAGTACTATGGTTTCTACCAGTAGGTTGACATTATTCGCTGCAGGTGAAGAGGCTGTTTCGACTGATGCATCTGAACGCATATAACCAATTTGCTGACTTATCATTTCTTGTTCAGGAGTAGCACCAATTAACTGAGCTTTTCCATTAGGATTAAACACTAAGAAAAATGAAGCGGCAGTAGATGAATTATCACCTGTCCATTGTCCTTTACCACGACCATTAACACTATCATCCACCATACCATTACTGGCAACGGAGCCATCACTATAGACGTACATCATTAACGGAACGCCAACTCGGGCTGCATATTCCAAACAAGCACCCATGCAACGACCAGCTCTGAGATCTCTACTCTCTCCTGTTGCTCTATCACCAGTATGATAATCAAATCCGCCCATGGTAATGGTACCTGCACCGGCAAAACCATTGATCACTAATTTCATTACTGCTGCAGTTTTTCTAAACTCACTTTCACTATCGAATTCAGTTTGACTAAAGATGCCAGAAGCGCCAACAATATCAGGATCAATAGCCGGATTTAGTGTTTCAGGGTTACCAAATCGATCGGCTAAATCAGCACTTTTCACATAACCACAATTTACTAAATCTTTGATTGCAGCATCAGTGCTTATTTTAGTATCGATTTTGCTAAGTTTATTAGCACTTATCCTTTGCATAGATTCCATAACTGCAACGGCTTCTTGTTTGCTCAGTAAATTAATTAAGTCGCCCACATCAACGAGACCAGTTACATCGCTCGGTCGATCAATTTTAATCGGCCGAACAGCAGGGTCTATCATTGCTGCAGGTGACATTGAATTTCCACCTGAATCTGTCGGGCGAGAACCAATAAGCGTTAATAAAGAGCCATCGGCTCCAACTTTGTTAATACCATACATGGGGTTATGAGGATTATTCCCAGTATCATTATCAGAACGTGCTGGAATCACTGCACCATTGATATTAGCTGCTGTACCTGAGCCTAGTTTTTCAGTGATACCTCTTAAAAAGGCGCTATCGGAATGAAAAGCTAAGCCTAAATCGGTGTTTATAAAATCGTTAGTATCAGTTTGAGGGTTAACAATAGAAGGAATCATATCTCCAGGTAAACCAAGTTTGCTGTAGCCTGCAGTGGAAAGAAAATCCATCTGACCCCCTTGCTTACCGACTAATACATTAGAGCCTGAGATATTGGCACCACCGGCTAGGTCAAAACAGATAAAAGGAATTTTCCCTGCACCCTGAGTTGCGATACCGCAGCTGGCTTTTAGTAATTCGAGATCTGCTGATAAGGCAGCATTAGCTGGGGCTGTAAAAAGGCCGTTTAATAAAGAACCTCCCATAATTGTGCCGGCACCAGTTGCAAAGCCTTGAGAAATAAAATCTCGACGAGTAACAGGACGAGAATGATCAGCATGTTTAAGAGGATCATTAATTCCTAAAGTATCTTTCTTCGTTGAAGATACTGAACGTTTAGCCCAGCGCTTTTTTGATTCTTTTTCTATGTTACTCATAGTATTTGCCTAATCATTGTTTAGTTATTAAATGCTGTAATTATTGGATTAACATACCCGCGTTACCGATAGCTGCTGCACAAACTGCCTTGACGACTATTTCTGTGCGATCAGCTAAACAGCTATTGGTTGCTTCACAACCTATTAACCTATCTATTAAATCACTCAGTTCAATTTCAACCTCATTTGAAGTTGGTTGATTGACTAAAATGGTGTTCATTGTCTTTTCATATAGTGGTGTAGTAATTAAACTTTTATCACCGCTGACAAAGGCAGCATTGACTGAATCATTGAAATCAAAACCTGGGAAAAAGTTTTGTCGAAGCGTAGTGTCATTGACTAATGCATTACAATATTCAATTGCTAATTGTGTCACTGCCATTTGTTGAGAAGAGACAAAAGTGTTGATGTCTGTAAGAGCAGGCAGAGCTTGTTTGACAGCTTGATAAGTATTACTAACATCAACTTGCGCCATGCTTACCCCGGTAATTGTCGATAAACTTGCGTGTATTTTTTCAAAGGTCTTAAGTCCCAAATCTGATTTTGGCGCCTCGTCTAGAGCAGCAGCCGGAGCTGGGGGAGGTGGCTCTATGACAACATTAGTGTTGTTACCAATTTTTTCAAAAGTAAGGAAAAACTCATCGCTGATTGGCCCTTTCTCTAAATTAATGATGGTGCCTAAAGCTGAAATTGGCTGACCAACTGCCGAGTCATATGATGAATCAGTAATAGTCTGATTTACATTTTTATAAGCCTGGCCAACGATTGCTTCACGTCCATTAATACCTAAACGAATACCTTGAATATCGATACCATTTACAGCACTACTGTCATCTAGACTAATGAAAAATGGTTGGTTAAATAAATAACTGAAACTATCATACTGACTTGCTTCAAATCCTATATAGGCATCATTGAGGCCGAGAAGATCTGAGACGCTAAATAATAGAATAAATTTCTCGCCAACAGAGGCTTTAAAATTATCTAAGATTTGTTCATCTGCTAAGACTCGATTATGAATGGCGACCATGCGCATAGTGCCTTGCCACAAACGATCGCTTGAAACTTCATTACCAAGAACAAAAGCAAAACTATCATCCCAATCACTCAATATTCCTGCTTCAACAGGATCCATATCGCCAGTAAATACGCCGTTAATATAAAGTTTACGTCCAGAGGTTGGGCTAAAGGTCATCACTACATGTTGAAGAGCTGCCTGGAGTCGCTCGGCTGCATCATCAGTTGATAAAGCGGGTTC
>JBLHLI010000343.1:0-3344 GCA_047618765.1 Enterobacterales bacterium
GCTTCAATAATATTAATCGCTTCCCTTATAGGATTTTGGTTCGGACTTAGCACACAGCCCGTTGAACTTAATCAAACAGCCATAATGACACTATTCGCTGGAATTGCAGCTTTAGGTGGATATTTCTGGAAACAATTTAGTAGTTTTAAAAACCGTAAGTTGCAGTTTATGCAATCCTTAACTCAAAATCTATATTTTAAGAATCTCGATAATAATGCTGGCGTCTTTCATCGCCTAGCCAATGATGCTGAAGAGGAAGAATGCAAAGAAGCTATATTGGCATATTATTTCTTACTGACAAATGATATAGCCCTTACTCGAAAAGAACTTGATAAAAAAATTGAACATTGGTTGTCATCTAAGTGGGATTGCAAAGTAGATTTTGAAATTGATGACGCACTTAATAAATTAATCGCTCTTAATCTAATTAATCTAGATGGTGAAAAACTTCATGTACACTCTCTTGAAAAAAGTATTCAAATATTAGATCAAAGATGGGATGATTATTTTAAGCCTAATTAACAAATTTGTTACATATCCAAAAACATGGTCATGCAGATTGGTATATACTCTTATCCAAGATAAATAAATAAGGGTAATTTATGAACACTCCAACTGAAAAAACTAAAAAAGCTGTTGCCAAGAAACCTGCAGTTAAAAAGGCTGCTCCTAAAAAAGCTGTTGCCAAGAAACCTGCAGTTAAAAAAGCTGCTCCTAAAAAAGCTGTTGCCAAGAAACCTGCAGTTAAAAAAGCTGCTCCTAAAAAAGCTGTTACCAAGAAATCTGCTCCTAAAAAGGCTGCATTCAATCCAGATGATGTTGGCCAGACAAGCACTAAAAATCTAAAAGCATCTTCTATGGATATAGATCGACAAATGAAGAAAATTTCTGCTTTAGATTCTAGAGTGTTAATTGCTAAAGATAAGCTTGAAGAGTTTCAAGAATTATTACATGAGAGACGAGTAACCTTCCAAGAAAAGAATACCGCTGCGGCAAAACGAGCTTTGGAAAATGCTCGCAAAAAGTTATCAAACCACAAAGATTTCATGACCAGTATTCGAGAAACTAGAGCTGATGCAGCTAAAATGCTGAAAGATACAAAATCTATACATAGTACCTATGAATCAGTGGTTAATCATCTTGAAAAGAGCAGAGTTTCAGCTATCAAAGAAGCTAAAAAAGCTGAAATTAGCTTTATGAAAAAACTTCACCAAATAGAAAAAAAGATGCTTAAAAAAGCTGAACAACTCAAGAAAAAAATCCTTGATTAATTTAAGACCAAAAGCCCTAGAGTAGAAATTACATGTCAGAGTCTGATAAAGGTGAACTGAGTACTTTAAAGTATTTATTACAGTTTATTCTTCCTTATAAAAAAGTATTGCTGGGTGCTGGACTAGCACTCATTTTAACTTCAGCTGTAACCCTCTCGATCGGCCAAGGTGTGCGTCTTATCATTGATGATGGATTTGTTTCCGACTCTACTGATGGATTAATCACCGCCGTTAAATTCTTAATGGTCCTAGCAGGATTAATGGCCGTCGGTACTTTTATACGCTTTTATCTCGTTTCATGGCTGGGAGAAAGGGTGAGTGCTGATATTAGGCAATCTGTTTTTAATCATTTATTAACTCTTCACCCCAGTTATTATGAAACCAATCGTAGCGGTGAAATAATGTCTCGTTTAACAACAGACACGACGTTACTTCAATCGATAATAGGCTCATCATTTTCAATGGCACTACGCAGTACTCTGATGCTTATCGGTGCTTTGATAATGATGCTAATCACCAGTTTTCAAATGACTATGTATGTTTTGATCGGTGTGCCTGGAGTCATGGTGCCCATTTTAGTCTATGGTAAAAGAGTAAGAAATTTATCACGAAAGAGTCAAGACTCAATTGCAGATGTAGGCACTTATGCAGGTGAAATAATTCAGAATATAAAAACCGTCCAAAGTTTTACAAATGAGCAGCAAGAATCGAAGTCGTTTAAAAATGAAGTAGAAACTGCTTTTAATATTGCACGAAAGAGAATTCTTCAGCGTTCCTTTCTGATTGCTATGGTCATCTTGATGATTTTTGGTGGCCTAACAGCCATGATTTGGTCCGGTGGTAATGCCGTATTATCAAATACTATAACACCTGGTGAGCTTGGTTCTTTTGTCTTCTATGCATTTATGGTTGGTAGTGCTTTCGCCACCATTTCTGAGGTCTACGGTGAGTTACAAAGGGCCGCTGGTGCCACAGAAAGACTCATAGAGCTAATACAGGTTGAATCAGAAATTAAAGCACCTGCAAATATAAATATTAATGCTCATTCTCTGGCACCTTCTGTAGTCTTTGAAAAGGTAAACTTTAATTACCCATCAAGACCTGATCAAAAAGCTCTCGACGAATTTACTCTAGAAATAGAAGCTGGAAAAAGCCTAGCTTTAGTAGGTCCAAGTGGGGCCGGAAAATCAACTATTTTTGAGATGTTGCAACGCTTTTATGATCCCCAAGAAGGTAAAGTATTATTGGATGGTCATCCCTTAACATCATTAGACCCTGAACAATTACGCCAACAAATGGCTTTAGTTCCTCAACAACCTACCCTCTTTAGTAATAATGTCTGGCATAACATTCGTTATGGTAATATCAATGCAACTGATGATGAGGTTATAGCTGCGGCTAAAGCTGCCCATGCTGATGAATTTATCGATTCTCTACCCGATGGTTATGGCAGCTTTCTAGGTGAACAAGGAGTGCGATTGTCAGGTGGTCAGAGACAAAGGGTTGCCATAGCAAGAGCCATACTCAAAGATCCTCACATTTTGTTATTAGATGAAGCTACAAGTGCCCTTGATGCAGAAAGTGAACGGCATGTTCAATTAGCTCTCGAAGGTTTGATGAAAGATCGAACTACCATCATTATCGCCCATCGACTAGCCACTATTTTACACGTTGATAAGATTGCAGTCATGGATAAGGGAAAGCTAATCGCAACAGGTACTCACCAGCAGTTACTCGAAAGTTGTCCCTTATATAAAAGATTGGCAGACTTGCAATTCAATGAAGGTAAAATCAAAGACTGACTTTAATGCTATTTAGATAAATATAATTATTACTTGAAACTAGAATAAAAGAAGGAATTGGTAGATTAAGAGCAAATTCTAAAGTCTTTAGATGGGTTTTCTTGTAGCCAAATATGAAAGTTTTCTTCGGATAATGGACGAGAGATAAAGTAACCTTGAGCAATATCACATCCCATTTCTTTTAACATAATCAAGGTAGTTTCAGACTCAACTCCCTCAGCGACGATACACATATTCAACTCATGCCCTAACATGATACAAGTTTTTACAA
>JBLHLI010000344.1:0-3330 GCA_047618765.1 Enterobacterales bacterium
TGACACGATGGATGATGAAGGCCTAGATTTCGCTCAGCAACATTTACGCATTTTGTCAGGATTATATGGTGTATTGAAACCCTTAGATTTGATTCAACCTTATCGCTTAGAAATGGGCACACAATTTGCCAATTCAAAGGGTAAAAATTTATATCAATTTTGGGGTGGTCAACTTCGTGAAGAGATTGAAAGCGAAGCTTCACAGTCAGATGCGGTGTTGGTTAACTTGGCATCGAATGAATATTTTAAAGCGTTAGAAGCCAAAAAACTCAATACCCGGATTATTACACCGGTGTTTAAAGACTGGAAAAATGGTCAATATAAGATCATTAGTTTCTATGCTAAAAAAGCACGCGGTTTAATGAGCCGTTATATTATCGATCAGCGTATTAATGATCCCGAGCAGTTGAAATCATTTGATAGCGATGGCTATCGATTTAGTGCTGAGATGTCGAGTGGTGATGATTGGGTGTTTATTCGCGATCACGATTAAGTGATAGCGAAGTAGAGCTTTAGGCTTTTGCCTTTCTTTTACTTTGCTTGATGTCGTTAGTGACTTCAAAAGTAGCCAGTAAGGGCGCATGGTCAGAGAGCCTTCTCCACAAATCATAGCGTGGTCGGTGACAAGACATAGGCTGTACCCCTCGGTAATAAACCCTATCCATTTTTAAAATGGGCATCCAAGCAGGCCAAGTCCTAGCATGTTTATTATGCAGTGTTTGGTGCGTTTCTCTCAGGTTTAAATGTTCTGAAAAATAGTGTTCCGCTTTTTCACTCCAGTCATTAAAATCACCAGCGATAATGAGTGGGGCATTGTCGGGGACATGGGCTTCGATTCGTTCACAAAGAATACGAAACTGCTGTTTTCGCTCCATATTGATCAGACCGAGATGGATACAAATAATATGTAGTTCTTCGTCTATATTAGGCAAATTAATCACACCGTGTAATAGACTGCGGCTTGCCCAAGATAGCGCTGAGACATTAATGTTTTCCCAGCGGATAAAAGGATGTTTACTGAGAATGGCATTGCCATGATGGCCGTTGCTATACAAAGCATTTTTGGCGTATGCAATATGTGGCCAAACACCTTCAGCAATAAATTCAGCATGGGAACATTCAGGCCAATCTGCGTGGATTATTTCATGCTGCTTATGCTCGCCCTGAACTTCTTGCAATAATAGAATATCGGCGTCGGCTTTAATGAGTGCTTCACGGAGACGCGGCAAGATAAAACGGCGGTTGCCGGTACTAAATCCCTTATGAATATTATAGGTGAGGATTCGTAATTCGTTTTCTGGCATAAGACAGTGCTTGCTTAAATGATTACCTTTTCACTCTACCAGATGAATGGTAGCTTGGGGCGAACATTTTTAAAATAAAAAGCTGTGATGATTAATTTCATCGCTGCTTTTTTTGGATTATTCAAGCAGAGATTGGGAGCCGACTTGTAGAAAAAGCTTTGTTTGTTTTAGATATAAGACGACGTTGATCCTTGATGAAAGTCGAATTGTGAAATGAGCCGATACGGATCAATATCTACATAACGTTATTTTAGTTGGCTATTTTCATTAAGGAGACGGTGATCGTGTCGGAAACAATTTTAGCAAAAGGGCTCTTGCTTGTGTGGTGCTGTTGAAATAGAAGCTAAGACTTTGACAGCGTCTGTCGGTGCTAGTCATAGTTCAATGTGTCGCAAGTGGTCTGGAGGAGCCTTTTTTGCTTTAGATGGAGGATGTACCTGGTGAAGATAAGGTCAGCTGGTATGCTTCTTCTGACTGGGCTGAGCGTGCATTTTGCTGACAATGCGGGACACATTTGTTTTATTGGCTAAAGCAAACAAATCAGCATATGATTTCGGCTGGCTTATTTAATTTAGATGGTGAGTTGAAATTTGTTCATCAAATCTTTATTGATGAGAAGCCGATGTATTACTGCTTTGCAGATGAAACTAAAAACATGACAGGTGCAAAGGTATTGCTCCGTTTTCAAGCGAGTAATTTCAAATTAGCACTATAAAAAAAGGCTTAATCGATACGGATTAAGCCTTTTTTTATTTTAGCCTTGAATATTACCAAGTCTGGGCAGGGATCCTGATTTTTTGACCAAGATAAATTAAGCCTGGATCTTGGATGACTTCTTTATTGGCTTCAAATAGCTTTGGATAGTCCATGCTGTATTCTTTTTTTATTTAAGAATGAAGGTGACTTTTAAGGCTACTTTATAGGAAGTGATTTTATCTTTTTTGATATCAATTGATTGGTCTTTTACCCAAACCGATGTGACGTTCTGGAGTGTTTTAGTGGCACGCTTTACGCCTTCTTCGATAGCGTCATCAAAGCTTTTTGACGAGCTTGCAATAATTTCTGTGACTCTGGCTACTGACATAATATTATCCTTAAAATTAGTTGAGGGATGAAACATTAACTATAGATCTTAAAGTTTAACTAGAGCTGAGCAGTGAAGAGATATTTAGTTCATTCTAATAAACTAAATAGTATTTTTCAATATGAAAAAAAAAAGGCCTACCCATGAAGGGTAAGCCTTTTTCATTTAGTCTCATAATTTTACTGAGAACTTAAAACTTAAATGCTATCTATGCTTTAAGCCCTTTGGCATTATTATGTTGTTTGCCCTTGATATCTAACCCATCTTCCTTAAGATGTTTGGAATCGCTGGGTAAGAAGGCGAAATAGCATCATGTGGGCAAGCATCAACACAGGCATAGCAACGAATACAACTGTCGCTATTAATAAATAATGTGTTGTAGTACAGCCCTGAGGTCACGCCAGGCTTGACAGGCTGTGTTGTAGTCTTACCTTGATGGAAAGTATGGTTACCAGTTTCAACAATACAATTTGCAACGGGTTTAACCATCATACATTCATCACACAATGTACATTTCGTATTATCGATAACAGGTGCAGGAGAGCTCATGTCTTCAAACTTATCGAAACGAATATCAGCTTCATCAAGCCCAGACGATTTTAAAACGTTCACGCCATGATCAATCATCGCTGGAGGCCCACAGAAAAACGCCTTTATGTTATGAACATCAAGTTGCAGTCTGTCGAGATACTGCTCTTTGAGGTGTTGCGTAACAAAGCCTCTTGGTCCCTGCCAGTCACTACCCTGAGGTTCTTCAGATAAGACAGGAATAAAGGTGAACTTATGGTTTGGATGCCATTTTCTTGCGACGGCTTCCATCTCATCTAAGCAATAAAGATCAGCTTGCGATCTAGCACCATAAAAGAACAAGCAGTCTCGCTCTAACGATTCATGAGCGGCTTGCTCGACAAGCGCTTTGATGCCTGTCATGCCACTACCACC
>JBLHLI010000345.1:0-3327 GCA_047618765.1 Enterobacterales bacterium
CAGGTGTTACAAAAGTTGAGGCCATAGACTCGAGTGTTTTAGTCAAGAAAGACTAGATATAGCTCACAGGAAGACTGGTTGAAAATTTCAGTTCTTCCATGGCGAAACTAGAACTAATATCAGAAAAGTCCGCATGATTAATTAATTTTTTATAAAATTTATCATAAGCTTTCATGTCTGGAACCACTACTCTTAGAAGATAATCAACATCGCCACTTAGCCTATAAAATTCCATAATCTCTGGAATATCTTTAATATTATTTGCAAACTCACTTAACCATTTATCATTATGTTGATTAGTTTTAACCATCACAAAGACCGTTAATCCCACATTTAATTTTTCTGGGTTAGCTAAGGCGACACGCTTTGTTATTACGCCCGATGCTTCTAGCGCTTGAATACGTCTCCAGCAAGGTGTTGATGTTAAACCAACCTGCTCTGCAATTTCACTGAGGGAGGCGGTGCAGTCATCTTGTAAAATTTGTAGAATTTTTTTATCAAAGTTATCCATGGCATTGTTCCCGATGGAAATTTGAGCAGCTTGTTTGATTAATTAGCATGATTAATTACTTTAATGTTGCAGCAATATATTCATCAACAAACTCACCAAGAATGTTAAGTGGTACAGGGCCATTTTTAAGTACTACTTCATGGAATTCTCTGATATCAAATTTATTACCCAGTTCTGCTTTAGCCTTTGCTCTTAGTTCTAGAATCTTCAGCATGCCAATCTTATAAGCAGTAGCTTGGGAAGGCATTACTATGTGCCGTTCAACCATTTTTACGCCATCAGAGATAGCGTTAGGCGTATTCGTTGAATAATATTCAATACCCTGCTCTCTTGTCCATTCCATAACATGAATACCCGTATCTACAACTAATCGACAAGCTCTCCATAATTCCATCGCCAGTCTACCAAAGTCAGAATAGGGTTCTTGGTAGTAACCGATCTCTTTCGGAACCTGTTCACTATAAAGTCCCCAACCTTCAGTATAGGCTGTGAAACGACCAAATTTTCTGAATTTAGGTAAGCCCTTTAATTCCCCGGCAATGGCTAATTGCATATGATGACCAGGAATTCCTTCATGATAAGCCAATGCTGCCATTTGGTAAGTAGGCATTGCCTTCATATCGTAAAGGTTTGCATAATAGACGCCTGGACGAGATCCATCCATAGAAGGGCGTTGATAGAAAGCTTTACCGGCCGACTTTTCACGGAATGCTTCAACAGCTTTAACAGTCAATTCAGCTTTAGGTTTAACGATAAAGAGTTCATCAAGTCGCGTCTTCATATCATTGATAAGAGCCGTAGCTTCTGAAAGGTAACGCTCTTTACCTTCTTTTGTACTTTCATAATAAAATTGTTTATCATTTCTCATAAATTCTAAGAATGCTTTCAAATCTCCTTTGAACTTGACCTTTTTCATGATTGTTTTCATCTCATCATGAATACGAGCTACTTCTTTTAATCCTATTTCATGTATCTCCATAGCCGTTAGTTCAGTTGTAGTCGTTCTAGCTAATGCATTATCAAAGAACTCTTTACCCTCAGGTAATTTCCAAACACCATCACGACTATCTGCTTTTTTCTCTAAGCGCTTAACCGCTGAAATTAGTTTCTCATAGCCAGGTTTCACACTCATTTTCAACGCTGCTATGGCATCGTTAAGCAGTTGCTCTTTCTTAGCATCTTCAATATCTAGATTATTAATTTTCTTTCGAAAATCGGCTAATAGAGTGCTATCTTCACCTTTATCAAAAGGTGCACCAGTAATGATATTGTTACTGTCACTGAGCACATAAGGATAAACAAACTTTGGTGCAATAATACCTTTCTCTTCGCGTATATTTAATCCATCAATGACTTGTGAAAATAACTTAGGTACTGCTTTTAGTCTTGCAATATAAGCTTCAGCATCTTTTACGTCTGCAATACGATGTTGATTAATGAGCATTGAAGGCACTAAAGTATGAGTCCCTCTCATTTGGTGAAGAGGATAATTATGATGTCGCCATTTAAAATCGGCGATTCTCTCCTCTGAGTTTTGAATGGCCATTCGATAACTCACCAACGTCTGGCCATCTAACTTACTTTTATCAATAGTCTTAATCTTAACAAGATTAGCTATCTGAATTTCATGATTTTCAAGGCTGCGCCCTTCTGAAAAATCTCCCCATTTATCTTGATCTGTTTTAATGCCAAGAAAAGATTGTCTAATTGGACTGCGCATTACAGCTGACATGAATATTTCTTCAAACAAAGCATTAGCTTTTTCAGACTCTGTTTGAACAACGGCATTACTATCAGTAGCTAAAGATTTCACTTTTGTTAGAGGTGATGCAGCATTGAGGGTATTCGTGTTAGCCGTCAGTAAAACTGATGCGATAATAATAGTTAGTAGACTTAGCTTTTTCAAATCAGTAACTCCAGAGGATTGATTAATTTCATTAACTATGAAGACTACAGAGGATGGTTATAAATTAAAACAACTTTATCTAACAAAGGTTTAGATAGGCCAGTGAATTTAGATTTCTCGATGGATTTTAAAATTAGTCTTAGCGCTCAAACCATCAAAATCAGTCGCAATGAGAATGATATCAATCTCAAAGTTATAGTCTAGATTATCAGGGGCTTTTCCTGCAAAGCAGCATTCAAGGGAAATAAATCGTAGCCATTTAGGTAAAGGCCTGCCATCTACAGTCCTAACTTTGTAGCGTAGAGCATCACCAGGATCCGGATCATAAAATGTTTCTTTAGGAATTATATAAGCGAAAGGCACACCAGGCTTGATAATTAAATTATCGACGCTCTCCATTGCTAGAGGAGCTTCATTCATAACATTTGTAGTAACTTTCTGATGATGGTGCTGACTTACCTTCAAGGCAATGAGCATCATAATAATTGAAAGTATAAAATTCGTTAGGACAAATTCTGATATGGTGAAACTGAAAAGATTTATACCGATGAAGACCGTTGCCATGGAAAAGAGATCACCAAAACGCCAGAAAAAGGTTTCAATAGCCATCTTACCTTCATATTTAGCCTCACGACTTGTTGGTAAAAATAGTGCCTGACGAGTAGTATTGGCAATCGAGTAGTTAACACCCAATTCTGTGATTTTAGCCAATCTGATTAGACTAAAAATCGGAATAATTAGTATCAGGCCATAAGCAATAATCATTACTATGGGCAATATCAGTACTGTACCCCCTACCCCAAGCCATCTAAATAATCGTGAAACCACTAATCCTTGTAATGCTAAACTAACGAGATTAACCCAGAAGATGTAATCTGCATAAAATGCTCCCGTTGCTGCAACGGTTGAC
>JBLHLI010000346.1:0-3325 GCA_047618765.1 Enterobacterales bacterium
GCAGTCATTGAATTGACTAACTATTCAAAACCTTGTGAAGATGATATAGCTATTGCTCAGGTTGGTAGTATTTCTGCTAATTCTGATACTAGTGTTGGCAACATCATTGCTGAAGCGATGGGTAAAGTCGGTAAAGAAGGTGTCATTACTGTTGAAGAAGGTAATGCTCTAGACAACGAACTTGATGTTGTTGAAGGTATGGAATTTGACCGCGGTTATTTATCTCCTTACTTCATCAACAATCAAGATAGCATGAGTGCTGAACTTGACGCACCATTCATTCTTCTTGTTGATAAGAAAATCTCAAACATCCGTGATTTACTACCTATATTAGAAGGCGTTGCTAAAGCCGGTAAAGCTTTATTAATTATCGCTGAAGATGTTGAAGGCGAAGCACTTGCCACTCTAGTAGTTAACAACATGCGCGGTATCGTTAAAGTTACAGCTGTTAAAGCTCCAGGATTTGGTGATCGTCGTAAAGCAATGCTTGAAGACATCGCTATATTAACCGGTGCGACTGTAATCTCTGAAGAAGTAGGTTTAAGTCTTGAAGGTGCTACTTTAGATGACTTAGGTACTGCTAAGCGCATTTCAATTACTAAAGATAATACAACTATTGTCGATGGTTCTGGATCAATCGAAACTATCGAAGCAAGAGTTAATCAATTACGTGGCCAAATCGAAGATACTTCGTCAGATTACGATCGTGAAAAGTTACAAGAACGTGTTGCTAAATTAGCAGGCGGAGTTGCTGTCATTAAAGTTGGCGCTGCAACTGAACTTGAAATGAAAGAAAAGAAAGCTCGCGTTGAAGATGCTCTACATTCAACACGCGCAGCGGTTGAAGAAGGTGTAGTACCTGGTGGTGGAGTAGCTTTGGTTCGTACTATTGGCGCTATCTCAAGTGTTAAAGGCGACAACGCTGATCAAGATGCTGGTATTTCAATGATTCTTCGTGCACTAGAATCTCCTCTTCGCCAAATCGTTGCAAACGCTGGTGAAGAAGCGTCTGTTGTTATCGATAAAGTTAAACAAGGTGAAGGTAACTTTGGTTATAACGCTGCAACAGGCGAATATGGCGATATGATTGCTATGGGTATTCTTGATCCTACTAAAGTAACTCGTACAGCTCTTCAGCATGCAGCATCTGTTGCTGGCATGATGATCACTACTGAAGTTATGGTTGCCGACGCTCCATCTGATGATGCTGCCGGTGGTGGTGGAATGCCTGATATGGGCGGAATGGGCGGAATGGGTGGAATGGGCGGAATGATGTAAGTCATTCTTTCTAACTATCGTTTCCAACTATTTATAGTTATAAAAAAGCCTCGGAAATCGAGGCTTTTTTATTAGTTAAATTCCAGAGGGATATTTATCTTTTAACGCTTTAGTGACAATAGGATGTACGAATTCTGAGACATCGCCCCCTAGAGAAGCAACTTCTTTGACTAAACTAGAAGAAATAAAGGCAAACTGTTCAGAAGGCGTGAGAAATAGGCTTTCTATATCAGGAGCAAGGCGTCGATTCATATTCGCTAACTGGAACTCAAATTCAAAATCAGATACGGCTCGAAGACCCCTTAAAACAGCACAGGCATTTTGTTCTTGGGCATAATTAGCAAGTAAACCTCTAAACCCCGTGATAACAAGGCCATCAATATCAGACAAAACTTCAGTACATAAGTCGATGCGTTCTTGAAAACTAAATAATGGTTTCTTGGTACTATCACCCGCAACAGCAAGGATTACGGTATCAAATAAACGTGTAGATCTTTTAACCAAATCCATATGCCCCAACGTAATAGGATCAAAGGTTCCTGGATAAATTATTATTCTTTTCATAGTTAACCCTTAACTTTTAACTTCTAACTTCTAACAGTAAAATCTATCTTAAACTATCTTAAAATAATCTACAAAATATTTGATTATAAAATTAGTACAGTTATTATAGAGTTAATTCTTATTCGGATATCAAAATGAACAGCAATAAACGTCAATCACCCAGATTACCTATCCAACTTGAAGTAGAATTTAATCACGATGAAACGGGGCTTCTTAATTTGATGACAAAAAATATCAGTGACTCTGGTGTCTTTATCAATATAGAGCCAGATAAACAACCTCCTCTTAATACCAATGCTAAGGTAAAGCTTAAAAACGATTTTGAAGATGGGGAAGAAGCTCCAACGTTACTAATGAGAGTTGTTCGCAAAGAAGAAAATGGTATTGGCTTAGAGTTTATTTTATAAATGTTCAGATAAATAAACTGCATTCCGTTTAGCCAGAGCATAAATGGATAATTGTGGATTAACACCAAGGCTTGTAGGAAAAACAGAACCATCAATAATGCTAAGGTTAGCGATTTGATGATGCTGGCCATAGGCATTAACCACAGAACCTTTTTCATCAGCACCCATTGAACATCCTCCCATCACATGGGCACTAAAAACATTTAGTCGCAATGCCACCATCGAAAGATTTTCAATCATAGATTTTGCTGAACGCCAATTATTAGCAAGGTTGGCATCAAGGTGAATGGGTTGCACTTGTTTGGCTCCAGCTGCAAACTGAATTTCTGCCATCGTTAATAAGCTTTCTTTTGCAGAACGCCAAAATAAATCGGTTAGCGGATAGTCAAGCACCGGCAAACCCTGTTCATTAAGCTCAACCGTCCCACCTATACTTTGATCATTAAAGCCATCCCGATGTAGAGCTAACATTGAGTGGATATAAGGCAGCTTCTCCATTAACAGACTATGTGATTTTCCATGACCCGGCATTATTAATGAGCTTAATAACGGATGCATAGGAGGAACCTCTAATTTATAACCCATTTCTCCTGTTGTTCCATCGCGCCAAAGAAATTCATCGCTATATAAGCTTTGAGGTGCGCCAGAAAATGCATTCACTTTATTAGCCATTATAGAAGCTGAAATCGTAACCGGGTGTAAAAAAGTTCGCTTTCCTACATTCGAGTAAGGGTCTGGTGCTTTTGAACGAAGCAATACAGCAGGTGAACCTATTGCACCAGCTGAGAGAATAAAATGCTTTGCTTGAATATTGACTAAGTTATCTAGCGACTCTTTTGCATTTGATGCTTTACCATTACTGAGTAAGGGCTGGACGTCAACAGAGCTAATTTTTCCATTTGTAAATATGAATTTATCAACTCTAGCTCGACTAATTAATGTAGCACCGTGGGAAAGTGCTGAAGGAATAGTGGTAACCAACATCGACTGTTTAGCATCAAGGGGACATCCCATACCACAGTAACCAAGATTCGCACATCCCTTCACATTTCTTGGAATAACGTTAGATTCCAAGC
>JBLHLI010000347.1:0-3317 GCA_047618765.1 Enterobacterales bacterium
CATCATTAATTTACTGCTAATACTTATGAGTCACATGATTCAAGCGGCACCTGCAGGGCCACATGAAACTATTGATATACAGGATGTTTATCTTGAGATGGATAAGACTGATGCAGAAGTTCTATTTCGTAAGGAACCTCATGATAAATCATCATTTTCTGTACGAGTAAGAGATGATAATAAATGGTTGGAAGGCTCTATTGAAGTAAAGGGAAGTTTCTCACGAAACTTTATTAAGAAATCATTTCTAATTAAGTTTAAGAAAGGACAGCAGTGGAACGGTTATCGCACACTCTCCTTTAATGCCATGGTTACTGACCCTTCAAGTATGAGGGAATGGTTAGTTTGGGATCTGATTGATAAACTTGGCATGACACATCCACAAGTCGAATACAGTAGGATCTATATTAACGAGCAATTTATAGGACTATTTCTATTTATCGAATGGATTGATTCTTCTATGTTCGAAAAGTTTGGTGCTGGAAAAGAGGGTGACTTTTTTCATCCGATAGACTCAGAATTTTGTGGCGATATGATCCTTGATAATCTTCCTCGATTATCCCAATGTTGGTATAAACTAGCACCCAGAAATAAGGATTTCAGCAAACTACAAACTTTGGTGGAGGGTATTTCGGCAACAACTGTAGATGACTTCGATCAGTTTTTGGAAAAGAACTTTGATATTGATAGTCTACTTAACTGGATTATGGTGAATACACTAGTCAGCAGTAATGATAGCTATAACAAAAATTACTTTCTGTTTTTTAGTCAAAAAAATAACAAATGGTTAGTGGTTCCATGGGACTATGACCTGTCATTTGGACGAGGTTTTGATGATGGTTTCACATTTCCGAAAAATATACTTAATGATAACTTTCAATATTACTATTCGCCAGAACTTGGTAATCATAATCCGCTAAAAGTTAAAACACTTAGCAACCCAAAAATGTTAAATCGTTTTCGTGCACATCTTCGACATGTCTTTGGTTTAAGAAAAACAAATCTTCCTGATGAGGCCTTCGGTAGTTTTTCTCCATCGCAATTTACTAATAGAATAGAACAACTTGACCTTGCTCTCAGGAGTGAACTGTTAGGCGAACGATATAGTCCCGCCTCAGTGGATGACTTTGACAGACACGTTGATACGCTAAAATATTATAATCTTGTGCGCTTTCATTTTCTTAAAAATCAAGTACTCACACCATCTGTTTTCAAAACACCTCGTTGGACTCCGTATAATCCCAATCAACAACTTAACACTGAAGAATTGGCGAATGCTGTAGTACCCAATGTGCCCGTTAAAGCATCTCCCTTTCCATCGGATAGAGTGTATCTGCCACTGGTGTTAGCTTCTACATTATCGTTACGACCTGAACA
This sequence comes from Enterobacterales bacterium, assembly GCA_047618765.1. GTDB lineage: Bacteria > Pseudomonadota > Gammaproteobacteria > Enterobacterales. Next base: position 1,378 of record JBLHLI010000347.1, read on the forward strand.
AAAACAGGTGGTGCCGACAGATGAATTCCTCTCTAGACCTTTAGGTGTTCTCAATATTGACAATCTTACTCGAAGTGCACGTGTTCGTTTAGAGGTGGAGATGGAGCACAGGCCTTCAGCTTTACCTCCTGGAGTGGATGATCCTGAACAATGTATACAACGTAACTGGTATCTAGATCTGAAAACACAGAACGCAGACCTGAGGCTTTCACTGGTTCTAGATTACTTACAAGAAAATTCGAATCACCATGAATTAGGTGCATCGATAAAAGAAGGCAACGAGAAAGATTTACGTCTTTGGTTGAATCAAAATCAAACTTGGACTCAGCTCAGAACTAAAAACAATACTTTGGCGAACACCTTTACTACTCAAATATTAAATATTAAGCCGGGTTCGGTAATGCATTTTGTTGCCTGTCTTTCATCATAAGCTAAGCACTAACAGGAAGTGAAATTTCAACATCTTCAAAATTGAAATATTATTAAGCTAGACTAATATAATAAATAATTAAGCATATCGAAGCGAATTGGTATGTAACAGAAAGAAGGCTAAATGAATGTTTAACAATAAGCTGATATGGATAACCGGAGCGTCTTCCGGTATCGGTAAAGCAGTAGCTATGGAAATGGTTTCTCGAGGTGCAAAATTAGTATTAAGTGCTCGCCGTGAGGAAGTGCTTAATGAGGTTAAACAGGCTTGTATTGATCATGGAGCTAAAGAAGAAGATATTCTTGTCCTGCCTCTAGATATGCTAGCGCAAGATAAATTTAAAGCTGCGGCAGAAAAGGTGCTTAACCAATTTGGTTCAATTGACCTGTTGTTTAATAACGCGGGCATATCTCAACGCTCACTCTGCCTTGAAACAGAAATGTCTACTTATCGCACTCTATTTGAAGTTGATGTATTTGGGCAAATTGCACTGACTAAAGAAGTGCTTCCCGTTATGCTCAAACAGAAAAGTGGTCACATCGTTATTACATCCAGTGTGGCAGGTAAACTTGGTGTGCCTTACAGAACTGGGTACTGTGCAGCAAAGCATGCTGTGATAGGATTTTTTGATGCATTGAGAGCTGAGCTAGCTAATACTGCCATTAAAGTTTCTACTATAATGCCAGGCTACATCCAAACCAGTATATCTGAGAATGCCCTCAACGGAGATGGTACTGATTTTGGAGTTACAGATTCTGATATAGCCAATGGAATTGATGCGAATGAGTGCGCTAAACAAATCGTTGATGGTTTAGCGAAAGACAAAAAAGAAATTATAGTTGCTGGAAAAAGAGAATTAAATGCGTTACGTTTGAAAAGGTTCTTTCCTAACATATTTTTTAACGTTATCGCTAAGATTGTTACAAAACCTCAGGCGACGAATACGTAGGCCAGTGTTATATTATATTTTTCAAAATAACCCCATTAGATTATGTGGCTAGGCTTGCTTTACAAGGAACTTCAAGTTGGATAAAGAAGATCGACAGTTTACTCTGCTAGAGCGATTTTTTTCTCTTGCTACCTCACTCCGTCCAGGGGAAGGTAAATCAATTTTAATTTTAACATCCCAAGCATTTTTCACTATGCTTTGTTATTCACTTATTCGACCGGCTAAAGAAGCGCTTATCCTATCAGAGCAGGGGGCTGAAGTTAGAAGCTATGCCACCGGCGCCCAAACATTAATCTTATTATTCCTAATTCCTATCTATAGCAGTTGGGTGAGAAAAAATAGTGGCTCAAGTATGATCCAAAAACTGAACTTGTTTTTTGCGATTAATCTTCTAATGTTTTATTTCGCTTTGGTTAACGGACTACAAATTGGTGTTGCTTTCTATATGTGGATGGCAATCTTTAATGTAATGGTACTCGCACAATTTTGGGCTTTCACCACAGACTTGTACAATGTTAAAAGTGGTCAAAGACTCTTTGTGGTTATCATGCTTGGTGCTAG
>JBLHLI010000348.1:0-3307 GCA_047618765.1 Enterobacterales bacterium
ACCATGTGATCCCAGTCTCGCATAAGGTAAAAAGCTACCACAGGAATAAGTACTAGATTGGTTATCAAAAGGACTAAAGCCATGCTCGATGACCCTACACTGGACAAGATGCTAGCGGCTATTGAACCTGCCGATTGCAAATGCTCTTGAAGCTTATCGATGATAATACCGGGCTCAAGGGTTTCGACTGAAAATCCTGTTTGCTTTTCTAACCAAGGTATTGCCGTTAGATTAATCCACTTGAGAAAGCCAGGAATAGATTCATACATAATAACTATTTGTTTTTGTATCAAGGGCACTAACATCAGTATGGCCAAAACCGCTATGCTACTAAAGAGTATGAAGACGATACTGACACCTAAAGTGCGAGGAACTTTTCTTTTCTCTAAGCGATCAACAAGGGGATCACCTAAGTAGGCCAAGATGGCTCCCATCACAAAGGGCGAAAGTACTGGGGCCAGCAAATATAGGATCCAACCCGTTAATAATAACAACGCTAGCGCCATCCACTTTTGTGATTCAATAAGAAATGATTGCTGATTGCTAGTTGTCATTCGTATGCTCCATTTTGGATTTGCGAACAGCTTTTCTGCCCCAGATTGCAATATATTGAGCACCACTGATAGCGGTAGTGGCCAATACAATATAAATATTAATTTGGATAACTAAATCTGAGATTGAATTAGTTGCCAAAGAAAAAATGACCATGACAATCAGTAAAATTTGCACAAAGGTATTTAACTTACTGATATAGGTTGGCTCAATTTTCTCTAGACCGAATAGTTGATGGTAAGTATAGGCACCACCTACGATGAATAAATCCCGTAGTAAAATCGTCACAAATAGCCACCAAGGCAATGCACCTTGCCAAGTCAGTACATAATAACTAGAGACCATTAACAACTTATCGGCAAGGGGATCAGCAATAGAACCAAAACGACTCACCCAACCAAAACGCTTGGCTAATAGTCCATCGAGGCCGTCGCTAAGCCCTGCAATGACAAAGACCGTGAGCGCAATAGCATATTGCTCCGATAACAAAAGCATCACCAGAGGTATCACCAGCAATAAGCGCATGATGGTTAGCATGTTGGGGATTGAACTTAAATTCATTCACTTATACTTAAAGCAGCAATTTCTGGATTCCAGCGGAAAAACAGAGCTGGCAATTTAGTTTGCACACTAGTTGGATCAATTGATGGCGTCGATTCGATGGAGAGTTTGCTATTAAGTGATATCGCTTGCATCAATGATTGTTGCTCACCGATTAAATTGACTCTTAATTGAATAGTTGAAGCGGTAACTTTTGCAACATTCACACTATGAATGGAGGTAATACTTTCAAGATAATCTATGAGATTAGCAAAATTTTCTACGCTGTGGACATTGTTAACTGAGACCAAAATTTCATTTCTCTGCAAACTATCTTCATAAACCGCATATTGCTCAGCAAGTTGATCAGCAATGGAGTCAATTCCTAAATTGAGTGAAGATTCGATATTATCAGACTCTATTTCCCAAGAAATCGTACGACCTTCATGTAATAACAGCCAGCGCGTTAACCAACCATCGCCGTCTCTAAACATTTGACCTGCAACAATGGCATCAGAGCTATAACGTTCAGATGCTTGACGAATTGGCGTGATAAACCGGCCCCAGACATCGGCAACATCAATGTTGACCGAGTCTTCAAGATCCATCAGAGGTAATAATATGGGTAAGCCTCTTGATTCTGCTTTTTCAATAAAGATTTCTTTTAAGTTTAGCGGTGGTTCATCAATGCCTTCAGTAGGATTTGAACTAGATACAATTTTTTCTGCTTCTTCAATTTCATTGCTTGGAGGTTTATTAATAACCTTGAGTAAAGATTCATCATCAGTCCCCATCAAGAAGCGTTGTTGCTGATCACCAATGGCAAGCCAAATGAGTGCTTGAGGTCGATTTGAACCCCAACGTGGCAAATCAGCATCGCGTAATAAATTGCGTATAGCCATTTCATCGAAAACTAAATCTAACATTAATTGCTTTATAGGCTTGCCAGATTCATCAACGGTATCTTCTTCTCGGTAAAGGTAACGTTGAATATAAGCTGTGGATTTTTTTAGATTAGACTGGATGATAGAATTACCGGCAGCCTTAGATTGTCCGCTGATTCTGACCATGACATCGACGAGTGCCCCTCTAGTAGCACGACTTCTGGTGGAATTATTTTGATCATCAACCGCTATAGATATTTCAAACAGGCCGTCGACCTCTCTGGCGTTTACAGAAGCGGTATTCAAGAGTAGACAACTACTTATTAAAATAAGCGATTGAATTATTTGAATTTTGACAGTTTTCATCCAGTGTTGATCCAGTTATGAGCCATTAGAAAGCCATTAGCATGCCAGTTATTAGCCAGTTGTAATCTAGTTTCTAAGAACAAATGTTGAGTTTGCGTTGATCTTAAATTGCTCTTAAATTGCTCTTAAGTTGATAGCAAGGTTAGATTTTAGCTGAGTTAGAGTAAATCGTACAGTCTAAGTGTTATTTTGAGCAGATAGATTAGGTTTTAGCTCTTTTAGGCAAACTAAATTAACTATACCAAAACCGACAATGATCTAAATTAGGTATTCGTTTAATTGTGGTTAATACGTTTTTGTAAAACTTCATTTATTCTGGTTTGCCAGCCTTTACCACTAGATTTAAAATAATTAACGACATCTTTTGATAATCTTATACTTACTGGTTGCTTCGGATTCTCAGACATTGGTCTTCCTACAGGTCGTAATTCTAGATTACCCTTATTTTGAGCATCGATTATCTCAGGGAATACATCTTTAAGTAGCCTTGCATTTGATTTTTTATTAATAAAATTAAAAGTACCATCATCCATTGCTTTTTAACAAAAAATAAATATCAAAAGTAGAAGTAAATACCGTTCTAATCATGATGTAGATATCTCAGCCTCTACACTACTTTAGTCAAGTGAGTGTTTTTTTGCTAATGCCGTGCTCTCTCTGCATAGACTGTCTCTTTTTCGATTAGTATTAGGCAAACATCCATGAACACCAGCTTTTTATCCTATACAGCAATCAATTTCGTCAGCTTAGTGGTCATCATGTTAGTGGGTGGAGGATAACTTTTATTATACTATGAAGGTTTCATATGGTTCTTCAATTACAGGTTACCCTAGAGAGAGTTTAAATTTGTAATGTCATCTATTAAAGTGTGATTACAGTAACGAAAAATTAGCTATAACCCTAAAATAGAAGCAAAATTCACTTTATCATGTCGTTTAAATATAGAACTAGTGCTTTTATAAGCG
>JBLHLI010000349.1:0-3290 GCA_047618765.1 Enterobacterales bacterium
CAATAAATATCAAACACTATTATCTTTTGCGACTTTATGAGGAATATCTGAAGATGAAGATGAATATGAATTTATTTCGATACATAACAGCTCTGAAAACGGCTAAGACCTATTGGAAGATATTATTCTTTGTCATTTTTATGCTACTCACTCTCAATATCTATTATCTATTTAACACCCCAACAAATGAAGGGCCTTGGCAAGCCCATAATGAAGAAATCGCAACAGTATCGATTAATGGCAATGATGCTGTCATCCATAATTTCAGACGCGCTCGCTATGATGAAAATGGTAATATAAAAGATATTAATTGGTCAGATCGCAACGTTAACTTAGATAAACTTGAAAGTATCTGGTACGGCATCTCAATCTTTGCATCACCGGGTCTCGCCCATACTTTCTTATCCTTTCATTTTGGTGATAATGACCCTGTAGTAATATCTGTGGAGGCTAGGATGCGCCCCGGGCAAAACTATCATCCGCTAAATGGAGCTCTTGATAATTTTCATCTCATCTATGTGATCTCAGATGAGCGAGATATTATTGGCGTTCGAACACACAGTAGATCTGAGGCAGTTCATTTTATGCCAATTAATGTAAGCAAAGAAAGAAGTCAGAAAATGTTTATTGATATGATAAACCGTGCGAACAGTCTAGAAAAGTCACCAGAGTTTTACAACACCCTAACTTCGAATTGCACCAACAATATTATGAAAAATACCAAAGTACCTGCTTGGCAATATTTTCTAGATCCACGTATCATTTTACCGGGGTTCTCTGACCGAATAGCCTATCAATATGGAGTGTTGGATCAAAACTATAGCCAAGAAGTTGTGCGGGACGCTTCCCTTATTAGAGCAACAGAATTAACAAATGATGATGATTTTTATAATACAATCAGAGCTGGCTATCACAAGAGATTGAAAGCAAAACCATAATTAGTCAGCAGTTGTTCAAAATAACTTTAAGGGTTTCTTACTTTAGAGTTTTACAAGGATGCTTTCTGGAACTTTTTATCAATTATAACAAGAAGTTAAAATTAGTAGCGGGGGCTGGATTTGAACCAACGACCTTCGGGTTATGAGTGCTAGCCATATAGACAAAAACCAATACAATCAATGCGTTAGCACATGCGTGAAGCGGTCACTCATGAAATGTTTAGCTTGTTCTTCTAAGTGCCAAAAGCGTGACTATCAGTTACTGCTCAAAAAATCTATTATCACATCTATCAGTTTGAAATTTTAATAGTTAACCTGTACTATTTAAAAAAAGTAGTACATTAAAAAGAAATATGTTCTTAATCTTGTTGTATCCTCCAATACTTCTAGTAAGTAATATTTCAGTAATCACCTACATCTATTCAAATAATAAATGTAATAATAATAACAGGACTCACATTCATATATCTAAGGAAGAATAAACAATGAAATCAACTATAACTTATATAGCTGGCTGCTTTGCACTAGCTATTACTGGGGTTGCATCTGCTGCACCACCTCAGGAACTGGAAAAAAAATGGACTCCAGAAATCTCTGGTGTTAAACAAAATACTTATGTAAACAAGCAAGTTGCAAGAACTCAATTAATGTCGACACATGGCATTTATATTGTTCAATTAGATGACAAGTCAGTAGCTCAATATCGCGGAAACATTCCGGGAATGGCAGCCACTTCGATTGACATTACTGGTAAGAGTAGAATCCAACCATTTTCAGGTAATGCAAAGTCTTATAGAAATTATCTAAAAAAACAACAAGCTATGGTTATTCAGTCAATAAAATCTAAATTTTCTGATGCCCAAATAAAAAATTCAATGAATACCATTTTCAATGGCTTAGTAGTACAACTTAAAAAATCTGATGTAGATGCATTACGTGCAATGGATGGTGTTAAAGCTGTTTATAAAAACCACATGTATCATCAAAACATGGATCGCTCCCATGAAGTCATCAAAAGTGTTGAAGCTTGGATGGCTTTAGGTGGCATATCTGAAGCAGGCAAAGGTATGAGAGTTGCAATTCTTGATGGTGGTATTCGCCCAGGAAATCCTATGTTTTCTGGAGATGGATTTGAACCACTTGATTTGTCAGAGAACGTTAACTTAACTGATAATCCAGATTATTGCCGAGGTGTTGATGCTGAATTTTGTAATAATAAATTAATCGTTGCACGACATTCTTGGTCATTTGGACCCCTTCCAGAAGGAGAGCATGATAGTCCTTTAGGTAGAGGTACACACGGCTCTCACGTAGCAGGATCTGCTGTAGGAAACCCAGTACAAACAGATTTAGCTGGAGAAGAGGTTACCATTTCAGGAGTTGCTCCAGCTGCTTACTTGATGGCTTATAAAGGCTTGTTTGGTGGTAGTGGTGGAGATGCTGATCTCATTCCTTTATTAGAACATGCAGTACTTGATGGTGCTGATGTTATTAATAATTCTTGGGGCGGAGGCGGCGATCCTGCGACTAGTTCATACCCAACAGTTTTTGCCAATATAGAAGCAGCTGGTGTTGTTACAGCAAATGCAGCGGGTAATTCTGGTTCAGGAGCACAAACAATAGGCTGTCCAGCCTGTAGTGAATCAGGTATTGCTGTCGCAAATACCACTCATGGCCGTTTTGTTTCCAATACCGTTTCTGTAAATGGAATGGAGCTAATGGCTATCGAAGGAAATAATGTATTATTAACTGAAAGCATAACAGCTACTGTTGTTGCTTCTGCCCTAGTCGACGCCGATAATTTTGAAGGTTGTGTAGCCTATCCTGAAAACTTCTTCACAGATTCTGTTGCATTAGTTTCTAGAGGCAGTTGTTCTTTTTCTGATAAAGCAAACAACGCTGCTGCTGCAGGCGCTACAGCATTGTTAGTATACAACAGTTCAGCTGCGCAACCGATACCAATGTTTTTACCAGATGCAACAGTTCCTTCACTAATGGTATCAGCAGCAGATGGAGCTTCAATTATATCTATGATTGGCGACTCAGAATCTGCCCTTTCTTTAACCTTACAATCAGAAAAAAGCAGAGTAATAATACCTGAGTTTACTGATAATATGGCCACTTCTAGTTCTCGTGGCCCTAATGTTGATGCTAGTTACTTAAAGCCTGATATTGGAGCCCCAGGAACTGATATTTTATCTGCCGCTTCTCCTGAAGACTTTGGCATGGAAGAAGGTGTTGTATACACTCGTATTTCAGGAACCAGCATGGCAAGTCCTCATGTAGCAGGTGCAGCAGCTTTGGTTGCTCAGGCTCATCCAGATTGGAATGCTGTTGAAATTAAAACCGCTT
>JBLHLI010000350.1:0-3257 GCA_047618765.1 Enterobacterales bacterium
TAAATGGCTCAAGCTTTTTAAGTTTTCTAAAAATCAATGTTCGGTGTGCCCATGGACAAGCAAGTGATACGTATAAATGATATCGCCCTTTCTCAGCTTTGAATCCTCCATCACCAGTAATACCCGGTTCGCCATTTTTTGTAACCCAATGCCTAAAAGAAGAATCTTTTCTAATGTATTTTCCATTGTTAGACTTAGTGTCATACCATTTGTCTTGCCATACTCCATCAACTAATAAACCCATAATATGTTCCTTTAATATTTTATGTCAGTCAATTGGCTTGCCCAATTAACTGTCCAAATTTTTCCCAATTCGAAAGGATGATTTAAGCAAATTGACCTGATTTATAATCATGAAATGCTTGTTGAATTTCCGCTTTTGTATTCATTACAAAAGGACCTGCTCGTTCAATGGGCTCGCCAATAGGTTTGCCTGCTATTAACAAGAATCGACTAGCTACTTCAGAAATAATTGAAACTTGGTTACCATCATCTAACACGGCTAACTGTCCTGAGCTTATCTGATTTCCTGTATTGCCAATTTTCACTTGCCCTTCAATGACATAAATAAAAGCGTTATGTCCTTCTGTGACAACATCAGTAAAATTAACCTTGGCTGGTAATTCAATATCCCAGTAAATGGGGTTAACAAAGTCATTTTTTATTACGCCTTCAGTACCTTGCCCAGTTTTACCTGCAATGACTTTTAATTTACTTCCGTCATCGCGAACTTCTTGATGGATCTCCTTTGCGGTCCTTTCCTGATATTTTGGTTCAGTCATTTTATCTTTTGCTGGTAAATTCACCCACAGCTGAAAACCGGCCAAGAGTCCATCTTCTTGCTCTGGCATTTCTGAATGAATAATACCTTTGCCTGCAGTCATCCACTGCACTCCACCAGGCTCAATAACACCTTCATTGCCAGCATTATCTTTGTGGCGCATTTTTCCAGCTAACATATAAGTAACTGTCTCAAATCCACGGTGAGGGTGGGATGGAAATCCACCAATATAATCTTGTGGTTGATCGGAACCGAAGGCATCCAGTAATAAAAATGGGTCAAGTGTATTTAAGTCAGGCGAACCAATGATCCGAGTGAGTTGTACACCATCACCATCGGATGCTTTCAAACCATTAACGACTTGTTTAACTTCTCTAATGTTACTCATTTGCACAGTCTCCATTTAAGCTTGCGTTAAAGCTTCAATTTGTTGCTCAGCAGGGTCATTATTATCATCGTCTGCTAAGTTAATGGTTGATGCATCAATAATCGTTACATCTGTGATACCAATAAAACCTAATACCTGCTTTAAATAGCGAGATGCATGATCCATTTCACTGCCCACTGTCACGCCACCAGAAGCAACTACTACATAAGCTTTTTTGTCTTTCAACAATCCTTCGGGTCCATTTTCTGTATATCGAAAAGTTAATTGCGCACGGGCAACTAAATCAATCCAAGCTTTCAATACTGCTGGAATACTGTAATTATAAATGGGTGAAGCGATGACTATATGATCAGCTAATTGTAACTCACTAACCAGTTGGTCAGAAAAACTTAAGGCCTCTAACTGACGCTCACTACGTTGCTCAGGTGCTGTAAAATTAGCACCTATCCATTGCTCATCAATAAAAGGCAGTCCGGTTGCCAATTCTCTTGTTGTTAATGTTAATTTTGGTTGGCGTTTCGCTAGTTGCTCTACAACTAATTTTGATAACTGCCTTGTTACAGAGCCGTCGAAGCGACCACTAGAATTAATTTGTAATATCGTTTTATTGCTCATTGTTAGATACCTCTAAAATTTTTATTTTCACTCCCTTTTATAGAAAAGGGAGTGATTGATATTGTGTTTAACGTTACTCTTTAAACATGCCATTACTCTTTAGGCATGCCATTATCAACAGAAACATATCCAGCACCATTGGCAACCAAGAATAAGAAGCCACCTGCGATGGCAATATTCTTCATAAATAACATGGCTTGCATTTGATCAGCAAAGTTAGCGTGAAATAAAAGTGCTGAAATAATACTAAAACCTGCCAATAAGAAGGCTACGACTTTGGTTTGATAACCCACAATAATAGCTAAAGCGCCTACTACTTCGGTAATAATCACTAAAGGTAACAGTACGCCTGGAACGCCCATTGCTTCCATATAACCTTGGGTACCTTCATAACCGCTTATTTTTGAAATACCTGCTGTCAAAAATATAGCTGATATTAATAGTCGACCTGTAAGGCTTGAATAGTTTTCGATAAATTTCATTTTGTCTCTCCTATTGAGTTTGATAAGTTTGTTAAATCGTTATATTAAGAAATTGTTTCCTAATGCTTGGAATGTATACTACAGTTGAAATAAAATAGATAAACACTGCAATAATGAACTTATAGTTCTATAATAGAGAACAATAGGTTGGTGATGTAAATAGTAGAAGAGATAAAGATGAATCAATTTGAAGATATGCAAACTTTTGTCAGAGTTGTTGAGGCCGGTAGCATCACTAAAGCGGCTGAACAAATGAACACAGTTAAGTCGGCGGTTAGTAAACGCTTATCAGAACTAGAGAAAAGATTACATGTCAGCTTGCTCACACGCACAACACGCACTCAAACATTGACTGATAGCGGTCGCAGTTATTATCAACAATGTTTAAGAATAATTGATGATGTGTCTGAGGTAGAGTCGAGTGTTATTAATGAAAATAGTGCATTAGCTGGCCGAATAAAAATTGCTGCCCCACTGTCTTTTGGACTATCACACTTAAGCAAGGCACTGAGAGGCTTTAATGAAATTCATCCTGATATTTATTTTGACGTGGATTTTAATGATCGTAAAGTCGATTTAATCGAAGAAGGATTTGATCTGGCAGTGCGTATAGCCGATCTGGAAGACTCGTCCTTAATAGCCAAACGACTGCTAACCGGAAAAATAATATTAGCTGCAAGTCCAAGCTATCTTAAAAAATATGGGACTCCCAAGACACCCCAAGATTTATTGCAAGATCATGTTAAGTTGCAATACAGCTCAAATAGTGAAGAGTGGAAATTTAAAAGCAATGATGGTGAATTATTTACTATAAAAATACCTTCGCTCATTACCGCGAATAATGGTGATTTTCTATGTCAATCAGCTATTGATGGTCGAGGTTTATTGTTTACCCCTGACTTTATTTGTTATAAAGCAATCAAAATGGGACAGTTAATACCACTGCTGAGTGATTATGTTAAAGATAATGAAGTAGTCGGTTATGCGCTGT
>JBLHLI010000351.1:0-3247 GCA_047618765.1 Enterobacterales bacterium
ATGTAGTTCCAGTGTATTGACTGTTAGCCACTTCAACAAAAATACCATCCCGTTCTAAGCATTTACCATCAATTTCAATGGTCATTTTTTGGCTTTTAAGAAAAATCATTTTTAGTAAAGTAGCCACGGTATAAGCTGTATTACCCATCCATTTTAAAGGGATAGAGGCTTCAGCAATTTCGGTTACAAAGCCCATTCCTACTATATTAAGAAAGTGATAGGTTTTATCTTCAGTAATAAATTTTCCCACATCAATCATACGAGGATTATTTTGGGCAATGATATCAATAGCTTTTTTCCAGTCAGTTGCAGACAGCTTTAATTCTTTCATAAAAGCATTGCCTGTACCGTTTGGAATTAATCCTATAGGGGGTTTATTTTCTTTGGAGATTTGAATAGGGTTTTGATAATAACCATTGAGTACTTCAAAGAGAGTACCGTCACCGCCCGAGGCGATAATAGCATCATAGTCATCAAGCTTTGCCTTTGCAGCTATCTCAACAGCGTGACCTGAGTATTCAGTGGTGACGATCTGTGCATGCAATCCTTTTTCTTCGATATAAGCGCTAATGTCGGGAAGTAAGACTTTAGCTCTGCCGCCACCAGCTTGTGGATTATAGATAACCAGAATTTTCATATTATTTTCATATTTTCTTATTTTACAATGAATTTGTAATTTATATGTCAATAGGCACTCTAATTTGAAATCGATTCGTTGTCAAAAGCCCTTCATCAGAAAACATCTTTAAAAAAGGAGTTAAGTGACTAACTTATGTGATATTATAACATTACATTAGCTTAAGATTTATATAACTGATACCAATGAAGCGCTTAACAAGACAATTAAGAGATAAAATAGCCATGGCACTATCAATGTTTTGTGTGCTGCAATGTCTATTTTTGCCTTTTTTAATTAGTTTTTTACCCTTAATGGACATTTGGTGGCTTTCAGATACCTTTTTGCATCCATTTCTGCTGCTTGTGGTTATTCCACTGACAGTACTCACACTTTATCCAAGTTTTAAACATCACAACAATCTACTACCTATCTTGATAGCTATACCTGCTATGATATTATTGATCACTGGGGCTTTTATTCATGAAGGTCTTGTTGAGAAGTCTTTAACGATTGGTGGGGCTATTATATTAGCTTCAGCCCATCTTCAGAACATGTTACTCAGTAAGGCGACTTATTCAGCTGAAGTTGGATAGCAATCCTTACAGAGACCATGCACTTCAATAACTTGACTGACTAATTTAAATTCATATTCATCAGCATAATTGTTTAATTTCTTTGATAAATCTGGCTTATCCATTTCTTTGACTAATCCGCAGTTATTACAAATTAATAATTGAAAATTGTGAGTATGCTCAGGATGTGGACAGCCAATATAAGAATTTAAAGATTCAATACGGTGGATAAATCCATGTTCTAATAAAAAATCTAGGGCACGATATGCTGTGGGAGGTTTTGCAGAAACATCATCCTTTTGAAGTAATTCTAAAATATCATAGGCTTTGATGGCTTCATGATTGTTCCAAATTAACTCTAAAACTCGACGGCGAATTTTGGTAAAGCGTAGGCCATTCTTTTCACAGAGATCTTCTGCAATTTCAATGGCATTTTCTATACAATTACTGTGGTCGTGTTTCATAGTGCAATAATACCTTATTCAATTCATCAGGCAAGATCTTAATATAAAGAGCCTAAGGCTGCCAGTCCCAACTTATTAATTTTTGGTATTGGGTGAAATAGAGTACAAGCTTAATTGGGCGTTCTTCAAGTTGGTTGAACAAAGAAGCATAATTTTCTAATTGTTCTAAATATTGTTGTTTTTGATCCATTAAGAAATCATCTCTCCCTGAACCTTGGTGGCTAGATGTTTTGTAGTCGACTATCCAACGAACTCCTTTTTCATCAATAAAACTACGGTCAATAATGTAATTTTTAAAACCATCTTCTTCGCGTCGCTCAATGGCAAGTTCAGAAACGGAATCTTGGTGTTTATCCAATATGTATCGACCCTGTTTATCGGCTAAAGTTTGTTGTAAATTTAACAGAACTAATTCCACAGCCTTTGGTAAATCAACAACAGCAACACCAAGTTGTTGAAGTTGATTTTTTATCATTGATTTTTGAGAGTTAAGCCTCTTATTATCCCAATTCTTAAGGTTATCTGCTATTTGTTCCAACCAATTATGGGTGATTGTGCCGACATGTCTCTTCATTGCCGACGCTGCAAAAACCACAGGTTGTTCCTGAGAGGGTGAGGCAGGCACTTCAAACTCTTCATCATCAGTAAATATTGTGTCAGATATATAATGCCCGATATTTTTGGCGCGCCTTAATCGATAATCTTTTTTAACAATATCATCTTCAGTTTGTTCAATATTATTGGTCTCAGTCGTATCGTCTTCAGTCTTAGAATTTGTAAGCACTTTACTAAACTGTTGTTTAAAGGTAGCTACTGTAGCAGGCCATAATTCATTTAACTGACTGCCTTTTTTTGCAGATAATTGATCAGCTTCAAGATCGGCTTTAGTTTGAATAGTAGCCGTTAAGATCAAGCGTCTTTCTGCTCTTGTACAGGCTACATAGAGTTGTCTGCCAGCTTCAAATTGCAGTTGTTTCTTTGCAAGATTACTCAGATAATCATAAACGCGATCACGTTCGTTAGTATGAGCATGAATAGGAGCCATCAACAGTCTAGCTTCATCATCAGCAGAAACTTCCATCCACCTCAGCAACGTCGAATCGTCGTTAGGTGAACCTTTATTTAAGTTGGGTAAGATGACGGTATCAAACTGCAGACCTTTTGATTTATGTATGGTCATGATCTGTAAATTAGCATTGGCATCAGATGCTACTGGTGCATAGAGTTTAGATAATTGTTGCTCTAATTCTTTTGGTTCTTTTATTGCACCACCCTGAGTAATTTCTGACAACAGGTCGAAATAGAGTTCTGCTGCTTGCAAATCAACTTCTGTCTCAAGATAAGCTGGTCCATCAATACTAAGCCAACAGCCTTCAATAGCTTGTCTTATAGTATTTCGATTATTGATGTTCAGCCAAGGTAGTATCTTTTCTAAAACTGATGAAAGGCGTTTAGCACCATCTATTGATAATTGCTTAATAGTTTTAGGGTCTTGGCAATTGAGCATTATGGAGGAATATTTAGAACCAGCTATGCAGAGTAAATCGGCTAGGTTAAGTCCACACCAAGGGCCTCGTAATAATGAGTACCAA
>JBLHLI010000352.1:0-3245 GCA_047618765.1 Enterobacterales bacterium
AAGCGGCCTATTTTTGAACATTTAAAATATTACTTTGTTTAAAATAACTGCGAACGTTTATTATCAGCCATTAAACAATATTTTAAAAAGTGTAACTCTTTCGTAGGCATTTCTTGCCTGTTATTACTATCATCTATCTCGAACCAACATTTAACGGTATCCGTTGATACATTTAAATACTGAGCCACTTGAGCATGACTTAATTCGAAATCGGCAATAATTTTTTCTGCCTCAGAGTTTGTACTTATCATCATCAATGCACCAAATTCTGATTAAAATTCGCCGCACTCAACATCTTTCAATACCTTCGCTTTAATTTCGTCAAGCGTTGGTAAGAAATCATAACTAATAATATCTTGGCCAGAAAAACTCTTATGCGTTTTAATACGCTCAAACCAAGCTTTAATATTATTGTGTTTGGCAAACAGTACACCTTCGCCCATCACAGTAAGTAGATGAATGTAGATAGTCCAGTGAATATCGGCATAAGAGTAAACACCCACGACAAATTCATTTGATGTTAATTGCTCATCAAATGCATCCAATGGGTTGGCAAGTGCTTCACGTGCTGCCTGAACTGCGATGTCATTGGTCACAAAAGCAGGATCAGCCATTTGACCGCACACTTTTTGCATCATTAATGCTTCAACATGTGGTTGGACATTGTCGTTACCGACTTCCATCCAGTACATTTCTGTTGCCAATACTGCTGCATTACGCGGTGCAAGTCTGTTTCCCAAACCACGACCTTCAATAAAGACGCCAACACCAGGTTCACCTGCAATGGTGTAGTAAGCTTCTTTTAATGCTGGCGTTAAGCCAAATGGTGAGATAGCGCGGTAATCAGCGCTGTCTTGCTCACCTTTTGTCATATCTAACAGACCGCTTTCTACTTCGATACCTTTTTCTGCTGCCGTTAACAGACATTTTAAGGTCTCGACATCACCTGGGAAGCCAAGTAACTGCATGATGTACTGGGTTTTCTTCATAGCACCGTCACTACCGTAACGATCATCTGCATCTAATGCTTTGGCCGCAGAGCCATAATGAAATAAATCAGCCATTTTGTTTCTCCTCGTTAGTTATGATCAGGCGACTGATCTAAGTTGTTTGTTTTTGACATCATCTAGTGATGGTAAACCCGCGTAGCTACTACGCGCTTTTACTCTGTCAAACCAAGCACTAAGGTTACTGCGTGATGCGATCATGTCTTGCTCACCTACCAATATCAGCATGTGTGTTACGGCTGTCCAGTGAACATCTGCGAAAGAATAGTCTCCAACGATATATTCTTTATTATCGATAAATTTGTTTAATTCATCTAATACCGTTGCGATTTGTGCTCTTGCAGCCTCTAAATCACCACCTTCCATGCCATAAATACTTGCTTTAACCAACGTATCAACTGCTGGTTCGCATAGTTTTCTTGACACTTGAGCCCAGTAATTTTGCTGGCCAAAAAATTGTGCTTTTGGCGGGTTTAATAAGCCACCTTGTCCACGCACATCTAAAAATGACAAAACCGCGTTAATACTGGTCGTTGAGAAATCACCTTCTTCCAAATACGGGTACTTGCCGAATGGCGATAACGCTCGGTAAGCATCTTGATCACAAGCACCACCAAGAACGTCAAGTACTTCTACGTCGAGTTTTACTTTTTTCTCTGCCGCCATCAGCAAACACTTGCATGTGTTTGCATCCCCAGGGAAACCTCGCATAGTCATGCGTACAGCTTCTTTCTTTTTCTTTCTAAAAAATGGCATATTTAACCTCTTTTAATATTATTATTTATTAAAATTATCAAACCGAGGAGCTATTCCTCCGTTCGCACTTCGATCGGTCCCTTTTCTCGATTTGGCTTGGCAAGCTAAATATTAATTTACGGCCCGTGCCCTCTCGATAATCTGTAAATCTCTGCAGATAGCACACAACGTTAGCGCTCGAGGTTCAAAACGGCCTATACGTATAAATACTATAAGCTTAAGGTGTTTTTACCCTCTCAAAATCCAATGTTATTTAACCCTTTGAATAAGAAGTGATTTTAACCTTAGTAAATTTGTGGGTTATTACAAAAAAAAGACCGCTTTCTCTTAAGCTTTAGTAGTTTATTGAATAACTAATCTCGACTGTTCCGCTAGGTTATTATTGTTTACAAACAATAGTCTAGATAAAAGCAGCCCAGTTAATATTGAACCTACTGGTTGGAAAACATCATTTCGTCAACATAATAATCCCCTGACAAACAATCAACATTCAGCATTGAATGCCTAATCGCTCCTACCCTAGATAAGTTATAGCCCCAGGCCAATGTCTGCACCTAGGGCTATAACTGGGGGGTTAAACTCACTAAATTATTATTTTTCCCATTTAAATGGGTCATCTTTTGCTACGCCGAAAAATAAGGCAACAGCAGTGGTGATCCAAATTAAAAAAGCAATCGCTGTGCCTAGTGCCCACACGGGATCACTGTGATGAGCATCTATACCTAGCTCGGTAGCGCCGAAGGCAACAAGTACTGTCCAAATTACTATAGCTAGAAAGCCTTTAAATGAACTCATTTTTTTCTCCTCTTTTCATCTTGATAACCAGAACTATAAACGTCTTTATTGCCTGACTTTTATAGTTCTGATCACCCTCTCTGATTTGCTGTTATTGTGTTAACAAAGGCATGCTTTTCCAACCTGCCCGCTTGTTCATACGTTCAGCGATAATACGCTCACCCTCTGAGGCCATTTCGTCGTCCCATTTTGCTAAATGAGGCTTGATAAAGGCCACCCATACCGGTGGAATCAATAACATTGCGAACATTGCATAGTAACCCATACCGGTATCAGGAGAACCTACTTCTTCTAATTCCCAGAAGTGTGTTTCACCCCGGTCATGGTGGTCGCCTTGACGACCAATTTCGATGAAACCAAGTTGGGTAAAGGGTGATTCACCGACATCCCATGAATGACGATATTCGATGGGTTGCCCTTTTTCACGGATCAAACCGTAATGCTCTAAGAAGTTCAATACTTCTAATTCAAAAGCAGAGATTGTCCATGCAATACCCATGATGCCTAGACCTGTCCAACCACCGACGAACCAAAACAAGAATACCGTTGGTAAACTCATTGCGTAGCCACGTAACCAACGATTTTGTACTGAAATGAATGGCACTTTTAAACGTGCTAAACGTGCTTGTTCCATTTTGTATAGGAAACGTGATTGACCAAAGTGTGATAGCAAGAAATGCTTGTAAA
>JBLHLI010000353.1:0-3241 GCA_047618765.1 Enterobacterales bacterium
AGATGTAGGGCTTATGTATGAGATAAGTCTCTGGGTTCTGGAACAGTCTTGTAGGCAAAATGTGGCCTGGCAAAAAGCGGGGTTTAAACCAGTAAGCATTGCGGTCAACTTGCCAGCCTCTTTCATTATGCATCCACAATGTCTGGAAAAAATTCAGTCGATCCTAACAACCACGGGACTAGCTCCTGAATACCTAGAGATCGAATTAACCGAGAATACCTTTATAGGCTCACAGTTAAACGCGGTACCGAAATTGAAGGCCTTAGTAGATTTAGGTATCAATATTGCCCTTGATGATTTTGGGACAGGTTATTCCTGTATGAGTTATCTACAGTATTTGCCTATTGGGACACTTAAAATAGATGGCAGTTTTATAAAAGAACTGGAACTAAACCAAGCTAACGAAGGAATAGTGCAATCAATCATTATGCTAGGCAAAAGCTTGAATATGATGATAGTGGCAGAGTGTGTTGAAACAGAACAACAACTGAGTATTCTTAGAAGTATGGATTGTGACATTATACAAGGATATCTATTTAGCAAACCTCTAACTGTTGATGAAGCTACAACTTTTATTTCAAAACATAGTTTAATGAAGGAACATATACTAGCTAAATAATATCATTGTAGACTAGCATCGTTGAACTACCATCCTTAGTCATTAAATTGCCATAAGCAATAGTTGTTGTTGTAATACTAAATGGTAAGGATTTATGATTGATGTATTAAAATTGATGTATCAAGTTAACCATAGGTTTTATCGTACTAATTAGCCCCTAAATTTAACATGAAACAGACTCATATCATCTCATGGGAACTGTTCAATGCCTGCTATTGAATGGCTTCTGCTACTGATGTAAGGGATGAGAAGACAGTTATTTAACCCCTGTTGCTAATACCGCAGGTTTTAGGATGAGTATAAAAAAGGTGAATGGAACAAGTTTATGCAGGTAGCCCTGCACAAGCTTCAATTAATCATATTAATAATGTTCAAAAATAACCTTACTGATTCTTTTGTAATTTTCAGAGTGAATTGATAAGTCAGCTCCCTTTCGATAATAATACTTTTATATTGCCACCTGAAGAGTCTTCATCCTTTGGTGGTAACTTGAATAACAGATCATCTTTTCCATCATCATTGAGATCATTAACCAGAACCATTTGACCATTTTTAGGTAATTGAGTTTTATACTTAACACCACGTTTGGCATATAACCTCTTACTGTTTTGTCCATGGTATATTTTAAGTTCTTTTTCACTATCTGAAAGTACCAAATCTTTCAAACCATCACCATTGATATCAGCCAGTTCGAACATTGGTATACTACCCTGGCCTGAGGATAAGCTAAAATTTAATTCAACGTCTTTACTGACAATTGGTTTTGATATGAAATTACCATCCAGATCCATTTTAAATAAATACACATCGATATCGATATCACCGGTTAATAGTACGTCGATAATTTTAAATACACCAATTTCGAAACCTGCTGTTAATATTTCAGACTTTTCATCATTATCAATATCAACAAACTTCAAACCCATTAAAGTCCCATCAGCCTTAATAACACTAGTCGGTTCTTCACCATAAATTAATTGACCTTCAATGTTTTTACCGAGATAAATTTCATAATTATTTTCTATGTCGAAGACACCTGAATTTTTTGTATAGAGCACAACCATATCAGTTATACCATCGACATTAAGATCGAGCAGTTCTTCCAATTTTCGATTGTAGTCAGAGCCCGAATTAATAGATACATCATCAATTTCCCTGTCTTCATCCTTTCTGTTAATTGATTCATTAATGTTTAGCAGGGTTGCCTGAACCTCAAACTTGCCCTTATCAAGCTGATGATATATTTTCATTTCACCTTCACCGACCTTAATGATATCGACTTTATTATCAAAGTTAATATCATTAAGATAGAGTTTGGTTTGCTGATAGCTAACACTTTTTGAATAAACATTGACCTCAGGTTCTATGGGTAAGTCTTGGGATATTAGACTGCCATCTATTTGGCCAATTAAGACATTGATGTTATAAAAATTACTGATCATGGCATCATCTAAGGCGTCATCATTAAGATCCTGAATAAAATCGCCTCGTTGAATATCCTCATGATCATTTTTTAATATGATCGATTGGATCTCAGCAACAGTTTTAAATTTATTAACTTCTGTCAGGGTTTCTAGCTGAAATTTGGCTAGGATACGGCTGGACATAAAATATAGGTTTTGTAATTGTCCTTGCTTATATTCACTTAAATCAAAACTATGGAATTGCTTTGGAATGAAGGTTCTTACAATTTCAAGATACTGGTCATTTTCAGTATCAAGACTGTAAATAACCAACCAGCGTTTTTTATTTTCATCCTTGCCTATAGCTATCAACTCTTTACCATTTCCTGCTATCAAATCAGCAGCAATAACAGGATGCAGCATCGTATATGAGAAGTTAATCACTATTTCATTAAACTTCACAGCCGGGGATTCCTTCTTCGGTTTCGCAACAATCGGCGAAGAATTCAGCAATAAAACCGTAGTTAAAGTAGCGAGTATTAAGCCTTTTATAAATTTATTCATTCTTACCTCAAAATTGGCACATAACGTGATGTAGTACACTAACACACCAAGGCTATAAGTTAATATATATCTAAGTGTTTATTTTGTTAATAGATGTGAATGTAGAAATGACCTCAAATACATTCATATTTGCAGAATTATCAACTTTGCTTTGTGGTAATTGTTAAAAAGAAGAAACTGGAGGCTAAGGCAGGAACTTAACTTGTATTGTATCTAGCAGAAATATATAAAATTATCTGAATTGATTAGCAATGTCACCATCGCAATAGGGTTAATATCGCACATAGAAACATTTAAAGTTAGCCTATTATCTATTGAACCGACTGATTGCTTGTTACGCAACAGCATGTTGCCTGATGTATGGGCGGCTAACGTCACTAAGGAGACATTGGGATTATCTGAAAACAATAATTATAGATGAGAAACCATAATGCGATGACCTGGGGTCACCAAAAGTAGGCCCCATGAGGGGACAATTAAAAGGAGCTTTCTTTCACTCTGTTTTGACCGTATGTTCTGATAATTGAAATACATTTTGCTCTGGACAAGCATCAACATAGTTATTATTCTAATCGGTGCTGGGTGCTACTCTGTTTTCCACTAAAGGCGCCCACTTTTTTATTATTGCATTTAATTCTTCTAGTTTATAAGGTTT
>JBLHLI010000354.1:0-3225 GCA_047618765.1 Enterobacterales bacterium
GCATGACTGCGGCTCCAATAAATCGCCCTACCATGGCGCCACCAAAATAGTATCCGATATATTTGGCAGCAGAGGCTTCTTCTAGACCGGCAATGCTCTCCATACTCAGGAAACTAATCAGGAAGCTCCCTATACCTACCTCAGCTCCCACATAAACAAAAATACCCACTGCACCAAGCATAAGATGAGGATATTGCATAGCCGAGCCTGAACTCATTGCTTTGCCCTCTTCTGCTTTTGTAGCTATCTTGGGCAACTTGATATAAGAAAAAATTATCGCTAATACCAGTAACGCACCACCCAATAACAAGTAAGGAATTTGTACCGCTTCGGCCTGTTGTTCTGCGACACTTTGGGTGCTGCTTGCTGTTACAACAATTGCGGCAAGGATCAACGGACCAATAAGAATAGGCGCGATGGTTGTACCAAAGGAATTGAAGGCTTGGGTCAATGTCAGACGAGAAGATGCTGTCTTCGGATTACCCAGTACTGATACATAGGGATTTGCTGCAACCTGTAAAATGGTAATTCCTGAAGCAAGTACAAAAAGTGCCGCGAGAAATATGCCATAGACTCCCATACTAGAAGCAGGATAGAACATTAAACATCCGATACAGGCTATTATCAAACCGGTTACAATGCCTCGTTGATAGCCAATTCGACTGATCAAGGCACCTGCTGGAATAGAGACAATGAAGTAAGCCCCAAAAAAACAAAACTGAATTAACATTGCTTGGGTATAGCTCAACTCAAACATATTTCTAAGATAAGGAATTAGTACATCATTTAACGATGTCAAAAATCCCCACATGAAAAATAAAGTAGTGAGTGATATCAGCTCAACTCTATAACTTTTGTGTTGCTCGGGGCTTGATGTAATATTAGCCTCTTCGGCTACTGATGCATCTTTCATCTGGTTTTCCTTCTCATTATTAAATTTATCATTAAAGGACTGCAATATAAATGTAAGCGCTTTTATTTAGTTGTATCATATTGAGATTTAAGGTCAATGGTTTTCAGGTATTTAGATCGGTGAGAATTAGATAATTACTTGAATTAGATAATCCCGCTCTACTTAATGCTTCTATTGATGCTGCTCAGCAAGAGTCGGTGCGACATTAGCGCTGTAAAAATTGTCTAATATAGAATTAAATTTACAATTTAACCTGGAAATCAAAATAGTAGTTACAGAGCGGTTATGGCTAAACTGGCTAATGCAATGAACAACTCACCTTCACCTAATACAATGATATTAGAGCTTTTATAGTACTTCATAACAAAGTAATGATGCTAATTTATTGGTAAAGTTATTGGTAAAGTTATTAAATCATCATAAATTAGTTGATTTTTTTTAAATAAAGCTCTAATCTAATGTAAGCGCTTACATGCGATATTCAAATTATCCTTTACTAGCTTCAAAAATTAACTGATTACAAGAACTAAAATAATGAATAAACAGATTTATTTAGGAAATACTGCCTTGAATTCAAATCAACTCGATGTTGATGGTCGCTTTATTGATATTCAAGGGGAAAAATTCTACAAGATTAGCAATTACAATTATATGCCTGACTTCTTTATGACTATTGTTAGTGATTCTGACCATTGGTTATTTATATCAAGCAATGGTTCCTTATCTGCCGGTAGAAAAGACAGGGACAATGCATTGTTCCCCTATTACACCGTTGACAAAATTCATGATTACTGTGGGATCACTGGTAGTAAAAGTATTCTTCAAGTAGAAAAAGCAGACAAGGTGTTTTTATGGGAGCCCTTTTCAAAAGAACTGGCTGCTATCTACAACATTGAACGAAACTTATATAAAAGTGAATATGGCAATAATGTAATTTTTGAAGAAATTAACCATGATCTTGAAGTTACTTTTAAATATGGTTGGTACTTCAGTGAAGAATTTGGTTTTGTTAAAAAGTCATTCCTATTAAATCATGGAGCTGATACTACAAAAATTGAACTGCTTGATGGTATTACTAATCTTCTTCCTACCGGAGTCGATTACAATTTTCAAAATGAATACAGTAATCTGCTTGATGGTTATAAAAAGAATGAGTTAATAGAAGACACTGGGCTTGGGCTATTTATGTTGAGCTCTATTCCTGTTGATAAGGCTGAACCCAGTGAGTCATTAAATGCAACCACTGTCTGGTCTTCAGAATTACCCAATAAAAAAATTATTCTGTGTAATAAACAAATTCAAAACTTTAGAAATGGCTATTCTGTTGAAACTGAATTAGATATAAAAGGCAACAGAGGTTCATATTTTGTAAATACCCAATTGGAACTTGAACAACATCAAGAACACCATTGGATGATTGTTGCCGAGATTAATCAAGATTCATCTCAAGTAGCAAATCTTAACCAATTAATTCAAGACCAACAAAACCTAACTGAACTTGTTAATACTAATATTACTAAAGGTACAGCTCATCTAATCCAGATAGTAGGTGCAGCAGATGGGTTACAGTCTACCAATGAAGAACTTTGTTATGTAAGACACTATTCTAATACTTTGTTTAATATTATGCGTGGTGGAACTTATCTTGATAACTACGAAATTAATACTGATGATTTAAAAAAGTTTGTAGTCCAGAGAAATCAGAAAATAAGTATTGAATTTACGTCTCAACTAAATCAGTTACCAGCAACGGTTAATCGCCAAGCACTAATTGAATTTGCTAGTGACACTGATAATGCCGCTTTAATTAGAATTTGTTATGAGTATTTGCCCTTAACATTTAGTCGTAGACATGGTGACCCAAGTCGACCATGGAACTTATTTTCAATTGATAATAAAGAAAAGGATGGAACTCCCAAGTCTGATTATCAAGGAAACTGGCGTGATATTTTTCAAAACTGGGAAGCTCTATGTCTTTCCTATCCAGAATATATCGAAAGCATTATCAGCAAATTCGTCAATGCAACTACTGCTGATGGTTATAATCCTTATCGAATAATGAGAGAAGGTATTGATTGGGAGAGCCCTGATGAGGATGATCCTTGGGCCTATATCGGTTACTGGGGTGATCACCAGATCATATACCTGCAAAAACTGCTTGAGCTATCTGACCAATATCACCCTGGAAAACTCAATGAACTTCTAGGAAAAGATATTTTTGCCTATGCAAATGTACCCTATAGAATTAAACCTTATTCCGAAATAATAAAAGATCCTTCGGACACGATTGAATTTGATCATACGTTAAATAC
>JBLHLI010000355.1:0-3224 GCA_047618765.1 Enterobacterales bacterium
AAATTAACCAGTTTCTAGTCAAAGTTGCTGATAAAAATCTTACTAAGATGCTTGCTAAAGAAACCAATTTAGTCGAATTAGCCCAGCAATTAGGCCAATATATCGAATCACAAATTGATGAAGGTGAAATAGATCTTGAGCAAGTTGTTGATAAGTTTGCAGAAATCGCTGCTGAAAACATTCCTGACTTAGCAGCCTGGTTACATCAACAATTTGAAGATTATAATGAAAACCAAAGTGTTATAAAACGTAACTTCGTCAGCTTTTTAAAATGGTCATCAGACATTGATGAGCATGCTTTGCGTGAGCAAATGTTCCATTTAATCAGCACCATGGAATTTCGTGCAGGCGTCTATCAGTTCAGCGAAAGAATGGTGCTCTCACTCACTGAATATTTATCCACCGAAGCTGGAATGGTCCATCTTGACAAAACTAGCTCATCACTCAATCAATATCTTATTGGGCGAGTAAGAGAACAAGGCATTCCGGCATTAATACAACGCCTAGAGGGCTGGTTAGAGTCTCCTGAAGCTTGGAAAGCGATCGATCGTGTATTAAGTCGAACCGTAGATACTCTAGAAGTAGAATTGAATAGCTATTTCCATAGCGAGTCTTTTAAAACAAATTTAGAAAAATGGGTACCGGCTCTGCTGGAGCAATTTAATGTTGAACAATTTATTGCACAAAAAGTTAGAACCCTCAATACAGCAAGACTTGAAAAGCTGGTATTATCTGCAACTGGAGAACATCTTGCTGCCATTGAAGTTCTTGGCGGCGTTTTAGGCGGTTTTGCAGGTATTGCTTTATTCTCTCTACCCACCTTTGGTGTCTTATTAGGATTACTACTCGGATTTCTAGGTATAGAAGACTATCTTAGTAACCGAGCGACTGCTAATGAGGAGGGCTCAAAGAACGGATAAAAGTAATCCTAATACTTGTTTTTGATACCTAAAGCAGATATACCTTTATATCGATTTAACAAACTAAAGATAAGCTAGTCACTAAAAATGACAAAAAAATCATTTATCCCAACCGTTAAAAGCATGGCTGCTCGCTATTACGCAGTTTTTTTGCAGAAATCATCTCATCTCAAAGAAGAGCTCATCCTTGATCCTAAGGGTGGATTTTTTTGGTGGCTACAAACACACAGTCAAAAACTAGCATTGGAAAAAGCAATGCAAGCTTTACTTCAAGATGCTAGAAAACCTAATTTTCAATTCGATCAGGTCACAGAACAATTATCACAGTTTAAACTTAAAAAGGATGATGCTGGTCAAGCTAAATGGTACAAAGATGCCCATATACAATTATTAAATTGCCAGAAAACCTTAGACGAGGCATCACTATTAAAACGAGAGATGATTAATCCCGCTTTGACCGAATTAAAATACATCAGTGAAGCAGACGATTTTCATCAATATTTTCAATTGCAACCTTTGCAACGGAGAGTTCGCGATATGTACGAAGCCATAACTGAACGTCTAGACGTTTTACTCGACTATACAAAACTTAAAAATCAAGAACATAAGACTGAAATGGATGTTCGAGAGCAAGAAGCAAAATTACAGCAGGCAGAACAATTAACCGCCCAACATCAAATTCAACTGGCACAAGAAGAAGCTGAATTAAAAAAAGTTGAACTAGAAAGAGATTTAATTGATCAACAACATCAGGCAGAAGAGGCTAATTGGCAACGTGAGTCTGCACAACGTCAATTATCCTTACAGGAAGCACAAGAAAAACATCGATTACAATTGCAAGAATCAATGGCTGATTTTGAGCAAGATGATACAAATTCTGATAGTGGTCATGGTAATGCCGAGCTACCAAGAATTAAAGCTTCTATTGGTAAAGATGGCCTAATTGATATCAGTGCTGAGCAGCATCTAGCAGCTTTGTTAAGACGCATTAAAAATGATGAACTTGATCGCAATGATCCAAAAATTAAAGAACAGTTACAAGCTTTACTACAAGCTATAGCAGGATTATAAACTCTAACCATTTTTTAACATTTACAATGAAGGAAATAACTATGCTCGGATATGTGATGGTCGGCACAAATGACATTAAAAAAGCAGCAACATTTTATGACTCTATATTCACTGAAATGGGTGTAAAGCGAGAAATGGAAAATGCTGATTTTATTCTATGGAATTTAGGCGAAGGTAAGACGAGTTTTAGTATTTCTAAACCCTATGATGGAAACACTGCCTGTGTTGGCAATGGCTCAATGAATGCATTTTACCTTTCAAGTAACGAAGAAGTTGATCGTATGTATGCCTTAGCCATAAAGTTAGGTGCTAGTGATGAAGGGGCCCCTGGTAAACGTGAATATGATGAAAATTTCTATGCCGCTTATTTTCGTGATCTTGATGGCAACAAATTAAATTTTTTCCATTATCCTATGGACTAACCAATACTATGTTTGGTATTTTTAAACCCGCTAAGCACCTGCCTCCTTTAGCAACAGACCAGCAAGGCGCTGAATATAAAAAACTTCGATTCCAGGTTTTTTTAGGTATTTTTGTTGGTTACGCCGGCTATTATTTAATTCGTAAAAACTTTTCACTCGCCATGCCCTACCTTATTGCAGAACAGGGTTATACAAAAGGACAGTTAGGCATTGCCTTATCGGCTGTTTCTATTGCTTATGGCTTAAGTAAATTTCTAATGGGTAGTGTTTCAGATAGAAGTAACCCCAGGTATTTTCTACCAACTGGGCTATTAATTTCAGCTTTTATTATGTTTATCTTCGGATTTACAGATTGGGCAACTCAAAGTCTTGGCGCTATATTTGTACTTTTATTTATCAATGGTTGGGCTCAAGGAATGGGTTGGCCCGCCTGTGGTCGGACAATGGTGCATTGGTTTTCTGGCAATGAACGCGGTCGGACCGTTTCCTTCTGGAACATAGCACACAATGTCGGCGGAGGATTAATCGGCCCCTTAGCTATCCTCGGTATGGCTTGGTTTAATGACTGGCATTCAATCTTTTATGTTCCCGCAGCCTGCGCAACATTTATTGCCCTGTTGATTTTTATTTTCATGCGCGATACCCCTCAATCTTGTGCTCTTCCAGCCATTGAAGAATTTAGAAATGACATACCTGCAGATTATAGTGAAGAGTATGAAAAGGAGTTTTCCGGTAGAGAAATATTTTTAACCTATGTGCTAAATAATAAGTTACTTTGGTATATCGCCTTTGCCAATGCTTTTGTTTATCT
>JBLHLI010000356.1:0-3208 GCA_047618765.1 Enterobacterales bacterium
GAACCTCAAACGATGTCTCACAACTTAGGGTTTTTGCAAGGATATCTGAAGCATCGGACATTTTGAATTTTTGAATCACCTTTCTTACTTTTGGAATAGAATGAATATTCATGCTTAGCGATGTAACGCCTAGCGCTAACAAAACAATAGTCGCTAAAGGATCACCTGCTAATTCTCCACATATATGGACAGGGATTTTTTCGGCATTACCAGCATCTGAAATCTCTAATATGGCTAATAACATTGCCGGATGTAATGATTTATAGAGATAAGAAACTCTGGTGTTGTTTCGGTCAACAGCAAACATATATTGCGTTAAATCATTACTACCTATGCTTAAAAAATCAACACGTCGTGCAATAGCTCTTATTTGATAAACCGCCGAAGGAACCTCTATCACTACACCAATTTTCGGATAAATAAATTCCTCAGCATGGTAATTATTTTCCTTTTTTATTTCATCATATATTTGGCGAATTTGTTTAAGACTTTTATCAATCTCTGACAGGGTTGAGACCATGGGAAGAGAGATATGTAAATTGCCAAGACCGATATTAGCCATCATCATGGCACGTATCTGCGTATGAAAAATTTCAGGATGATCAAGAGTAATACGAATGCCTCTCCAACCAAGAAAAGGATTTTCTTCATCGATAGGAAAATAAGGCAGGGTCTTATCTCCACCAATATCGAGTGTTCTTATTACAACAGGCTTTCCCTTATAACTCTTTAAAATACGCCGATAAATACTCTTTTGTTCCTCTTCACTAGGAAAGCGCTCACTTTGCATAAAGGGATATTCACTTCTAAACAATCCGACACCATCGGCAGCAATATCTAAATCATCAAGGTCGGCTTGCAAACCACAATTAACCATCAAAGGTATATTAATGCCATCGATGGTCGTTGTTTTCTTAGCAGAAGAACTCTGCAACTTATCTAGCATTTGCTGTTCATCAAGCTGCAATTGTTTATATTCAGCTAGTA
Source organism: Enterobacterales bacterium (assembly GCA_047618765.1). Lineage (GTDB taxonomy): Bacteria > Pseudomonadota > Gammaproteobacteria > Enterobacterales. The sequence goes on from JBLHLI010000356.1 coordinate 988, forward strand.
ACACTCTGGCCGGCTTAACAAAGGAGTATCCTTTATAGCCATCAACAATAATTGATTTTCCATCTAAGGCAGATATTGGACAGTCACGAAGTCCCATGAGTGCAGGAATTCCAAGTGAGCGAGCAAGAATCGCAGCATGGGAATTAGAGGAACCATTCAAAGAAATTATTCCAACCAATTGCTTAGGCGGTACTTCGGCGATCATTGCAGAAGTCACCTGTTCTGAGATTAGTACCGTTCTTAATGGGAATTTTATTAATTCAATATTTTGTTGTTGCAGATGATTATAAACTCTTCTTCCTAAATCAAGAACATCAGTGGCGCGCTCTCTTAAATAGGGGTCATCCATTGCTTTAAATTTATTAACATTTTCGTCGATGATCCTACTCAGAGCAGTGCCAGCGGTATTTCTATCTTGCTTAATTAATCGTTCAATTTTCTTGCCCATACTATTATGACTGAGCATCTGTTCATAGGCTGCAAAAAGCGCTATTTCTTGCTTAGCAAGGGTCTTAGATAATGTGCCTGCCAAATCACGAATATCTTTTCTAGAACGCGACATAGCTTTTCGTAACTTCCTGATTTCTTCCTCAGCATCTTTACAATGTCGATTAGATACGCTTGATAATGAAGTCAGAGGAGATACGATCCACCCTTTACCTATTCCAATACCAGGTGTACTTGAACTTGCTCTAAATTGTGTTGAGCCCTTGCGACGTGTTTTTGACTCAACTAAATTACGTAGTTCAGCATTAGCAATAATCCCAGCTAATTGAGCGCTTAGTGTCACTAAAAAAGATTCATCTTCTTCACTAAAAGCTTGTTTAGATTTGCGTTGAACGACTAATACACCTAATGACTCACGATGGTGAATTATCGGCACGCCTAAAAAGGCATGGGCCTCATCTTCACCGCTATTAGGTATTTCAAAAAAAGCTTCGTGAGAATTCCCCTCTGCAAATTTTAATGGTTCTTCACGGCGGCTAATTAGGCTAATAATGCCTTTATCAGCAGGTACAACGGTTTTAACGGCTTTGGTAGAATTGAATCCAGAATTTGCCACAAGAAAGTGACTATTTTGTTCTTTATTTCTAAGGTAAATAGAACAAATATCAATATCCATTGCCCCACTTAACTCACTTACAATAACATCAAACGTCTGTTGCAGCCCTTCAGCTGCATTAACGGTATGAATTATTGAGCGCAAAATAGATAGCATCAGGACAATAGATTCCTATTTTTTTGAGTGTTGTGAATTTTTTTTATGTCTTCTCTTGCGATTATAGGGGCTGTACTTTTTAACATTTAAAAAAGGCAATAATTCATACAAGGCGCTGCGGTATACATCACGCTTAAAATCAATCACACTTTTTATTGGATACCAATAACTTACCCAACGCCAATGGTCAAATTCAGGGCGAGTACCCTGATCAAACCGGATCAGTTCTTCATCTCCAACCAGTTGTAGTAAAAACCACTTTTGTTTCTGTCCAATACAGAGTGGTTTAGTACCTTGTCTTAAGTATCGTGTTGGCAATCGGTAGTAGAGCCATTCATGAGTCTGCTTGAGCAGTTTGACGTCTTCACGCCTTAGACCCACCTCTTCATACAATTCCCTATACATCGTTTGTTCAGGTGTCTCGCCTTTATCAACGCCACCTTGAGGGAACTGCCAGGCATTTTGACCATGTCGTTTTGCCCACAATAATTGACCTTTCTGATTTGAAATGACTATACCGACATTGGCACGGAAACCTTCCGAGTCAATCATCTTTAGATCATCCATCAAATTTTAATTACCTCATTCTTTCACAGCTAGCGCTTGGCAGCAAATTAATCCTAGAAAAATTATTCAGTTCAAGCTAATGTACAACTCTAAAGTTTATATAGTTCAGCTACAGTGCAGCCACTGTATCACTTTCTAACAGGTATAAAAATTAAGTGTCTATTATTAGTGCCCCTGAAAATACCGAGCAGTTATTGCAACGCGTCCAGACCATCGCAGGTATGAATTTAGCTTCTCTGGCTCAATCGTTAAATATTCAGGTGCCAGAAGATCTTCGACGTGAAAAGGGCTGGGTCGGGCAACTACTCGAAAAAGTACTTGGTGCAACCGCCGGCAATAAACCTGAACCTGATTTCGTTGGTTTAGGTATTGAACTTAAAACCCTACCGATTGATGCAAGAGGATTCCCTAGTGAATCGACCTATGTTTGCGTCG
>JBLHLI010000357.1:0-3204 GCA_047618765.1 Enterobacterales bacterium
CGATTAACTCCCAAACAGAAGTTGGGGTATTATCCCAGTTTAAACTTGTTATATCTTCAGGCAAATGATGAGAGACTACTGCAAGGTCTTCTTCAAAATTCGACAACGGTTTATTACAAGATATTTTGCTTTGAAGTATTAACTCAATATCAGAATTAACTTTTCGCTCTAACCAAAGCTTAGTTATGAAGAGTAAAATAACTCTCAATAACAGGCTATAACAAATTTGAGTTGCTAAAATAAATTTCCACCAAGCACCATAACTTTGATTATCTATACTCGATGAAACAAGCCTTGAGTCCTGCGTCATTTCGAGTAACCCTAAACTAGGTTGAGCAGAACTCCAAAATTGCCAAGGCCAGGCAACTATCTCAAGTAATGGGAGGACATCTGTTGGTTCTAAAATTGTACTTCGCCAGACAAAATTTAAGTCTGTTGCAATTAGAAGTGTAAAAAAACAGGCGAGACTAGCAATTGAAAATGCTATAGCAGCTGCTTGACTCTGCATCAAAAACCAATATTTGTCTACATTAAGTTGCTGTGATTTACGCAGTAGAGATTGGGTTGCTAAAGACCAAAAAGGAATCGCTATAGTTATTCTGGCTAAATTACATCCCTTACCAAAAACCAAGCTAAAAATTGAGAACAAGATACTCAGCACAGGAATAAAAAGATAAACCAGCAGTAAGTAAAAGATATTGACTCTTCCCAGATGATCACCACTGAGAACTGTCCAGCTTAACAATAAACCAATAATGCCGCCAATAAGAACAAGAGGCCAAACTATCTGCTGTGAATACTGTATTTTTTTAGAGTGTGGCACTAATAAAAGCCAATGTTAATGAACGTGAATATTAGGAGGATAAAATCATTTACCGTGAATGTCTATTGTAAATAAAGAGTTTGAGGTTGTATTTGTAAATGTTCATGAACAAGTTTAGTCATTACTGACTAAGGATAGTTATAATTGCAATATATCAACATTAGCAGTACATTAGTATATATGCATAAAAAACAACCGATTAGAGGGCATTTTCTTTGACTATCTCACTCTTTAAAGAACTTAAAAGACGCAATGTTATCAAGGTAAGCGTTGCCTATCTTGTGCTTGCTTGGGTTGTTGTTCAAGTCACAGCTGCTGCTGTTCCTGCTTTAAACATGCCAGATTGGGTCAACACTGTTGTTTTCTATTTCGGTCTTATTGGATTTCCCTTTGTAATTTTCTTTTCTTGGGTCTTTGAGATTACTCCAGAAGGAGTAAAACGTGAGTCTGAAATCACTGCTGAAGAATCTATCACAATGCATACCGGACGAAAATTAGACTTTGGGATTATAGCTCTTCTGACTATCGCCCTCTCCTATTTCGTTTATGAAAGTCAGTTTAATAACAAGCCAGAATTTGCATCTAATGATGACAAGGCTATAAACACAGAACAATATTCCGACACACAAAACACAGCTAAATCGTCAAACCAAGAAACTGAAGTAGTATCCATAGCAGTACTACCCTTCTCTGATATGAGTCAAAATAAGGATCAGGAATATTTCTCAGATGGCATATCCGAGGAAATTCTTAATGTCTTAGCTAAAATCCCTAACCTACAAGTAACTTCGCGATCTTCTGCTTTTTCTTTTAAAGGTAAGGACATAATCATCTCAGATGTTGCAAAAACTTTAGGCGTGAAAAATGTATTAGAAGGTAGTATTAGAAAATCAGGGAATAAAATAAGAATCACAGCACAATTAATTGAAGCTGAGTCTGATATTCATCTTTGGTCTGAAACATACGATAGAGAACTCGACGATATTTTTGCTATTCAAGACGAAATCGCGACTGCTATCGTAGTAGCACTAAAATCAAAACTTGGTCTTGAACAGCAAATCGCCGTTGTCGAATCTATTAATGTCGAATCATATAATGATTATTTATTTGCAAAACAAATCTCAGCTAAACAAACTCCAGATAATCTTAAAACTGCTATTGATTTATTTAAAGCGATACTGGTAAAGGAGCCTGATTATATTCAAGCTAAAGTTGCTTTAGTATTAGCTTCATTACAGTCTGAACGATTTCTAGAGAATCATGATGAAAGATTAAAAATCGAACAAGAAAATGATCTATTAATTAAACAGCAACTCAATTCTGAAATGTCTGAACATACAAATATTGCTGAACTAAATGGCGTTATTGGCTTTCACCATTTATTACGATTTCGCTATGATCAAGCTAAAGGCTATCTAGACAATGCTATTTCATTAAACAAGAATTATGCCCAAGCCTATCTTTGGAGAGCAGACATTGCTTATGAGAAAAACCAATTTCTAGATATGCTTTCTGATCGAGAAACAGCCTATAAACTTGACCCAATGTCTTTAGAAATTAGTAGAGCCTTGGCTTCTGATTATCGAAGTTTTTGGCGACCTGATGATGCTAAAAATGTCATTGATAAAATGTTTGTTTTATACCCGGATCATCCAGATGCCTATATCGCAAGAGCTAGCAATCAATCAGCACATGGTCACTATGCTGAGGCTACTATTACAATGGAAAAAGCTTATTTAGCACATCCTGAAAGTGAAGTATTTAAAGATTGGCTTGCCTGGTTATATATTTTTCTTGATCAAAGAGAACCCGTTGAAAAAATGAATCTAGACTGGACAGCTTTCGAGTTCGCTCGTCGAGATAAAGACTACAGTAAGTCTGCTGAACTTCTCGAAATTGGATTTAAAAGTGAAAAGGCTGATGAGTGGATTTTTCCTGCTAGTGATTTATATTTAGAATTAGCAGAATTAAAAAAACTCAAGGTAGTTTTAGAAAAGCAAATTGCGAACTTTGATGAAAGAAATATACCTTGGACAAAACGATGTCGTCCCCATTTTATGGCCAGTTTAAAAGCAGTTTCAATGAACGATAGTCTCGAAAGTATGATGTCTAAATGTTATCAGAAAACCGAACAGCGATTAAAAGATGGATATCTTTGTCCCTGTAGTTGGTTTAATTTAGTATCCTTTGCCATTATTGATGAACGCTATGATGATGCTATAAAAAGAGCCACTGAATGGTTAGATAATGGCGATTCTTATTACCGGCTTGATACAGACGCTCTATTTACCCGTCTAAAAGACAGGCCAGAATACTCAGAACTCATTAAGAGAAATGAAGAACAGTTACAAAGGCAAATAAGATTATATAAAAGTCTTAGT
>JBLHLI010000358.1:0-3201 GCA_047618765.1 Enterobacterales bacterium
TCAAGAAATCTTGCCTTTTGATCATCAGGATCATTGAGTTCAGAGAAACCATTAGCAACTTCTCGCCCAGCAACAAAAAATTCAAATCGATCAGTAATGAAATGATCATCATCATTACGTCTTGATAGTGGCGACACTTCCACTGGATAAGCAGTAATGAATGTTGGCTGAATGAGTTTTTCTTCAACTGTTTCTTCAAATATTTCAATTTGAATCTTACCTAGGCCATATGAATCTTTAATATTAATTTTTAAACTTTCAGCAATTTTTAAAGCCGATTCTCTATTATTAAGGTCTTCGAGTTTCATCTCAGGATTAAAATGCAGAATAGATTCCAGAATAGTCATTCGAGTAAAAGGTTTAGAAAAATCATAATCCACATTATCACTTTGAAAAGTTTGGCTACCTAATACTTTGTCAGCAACGGTTCTTAACATTTTTTCTGTTAGATCCATCAAATCATTATATTCTGCATAAGCCCAGTAAAATTCTAACATGGTAAATTCAGGGTTATGTCGAGTGGACAGGCCTTCATTTCTGAAGTTTCGATTAACTTCAAACACTTTTTCAAAGCCACCAACAACCAAACGCTTTAAATATAACTCAGGAGCAATTCTTAGATAAAGCGGAATATCTAGGGCATTATGATGAGTCTCAAAAGGTTTTGCAGCAGCGCCGCCAGGTATAACGTGCATCATTGGTGTTTCTACTTCTAGAAAAGAGCGCTCAATCATAAATTGTCGAATAGCCTCAACAACTTGACTGCGCATAATAAAAGTCTTTCTAGATTGTTCATTAACAATCAAATCAACATAGCGTTGACGATACTTAACTTCTTGATCTGCCAATCCATGATATTTATCTGGAAGAGGACGTAGTGATTTTGTAAGCAATGTTAATTTTTTTGCACGAACTGAAATTTCACCTTTGTTAGTCATGAAGACTTGGCCAGTGACACCTATAATATCGCCAATATCCCAACGCTTAAAATCGTCATAAACACCTTCTTCAAGCAAGTCACCCTTTACATAAACTTGAACTCGTCCATTGACATCTTGGATAGTAATAAAGCTCGCTTTACCCATATTGCGACGAGTCATGATTCGACCGGCAATGGTCACAGTCAATTCAAGTTCAGCTATTGCTTCTTTCTCAAGACCTTCACACTTTTCGGTAATGTCTGATGATAAAGTATCGCGCTCAAATCCATTAGGATATGCCCGACCTTGTTCTCTTAATTCATTAAGTTTTTGACGACGAATTGCAATTTGTTCATTAGTATCGACTGGTTGTTCTTCACTCATTGTGTGATCTCGCGTTATGTTATTTTAAAAACAGTACTTATATTTAGTACGTATTATAGACCTTGCTTTAAACTTGCTTCAATAAATTGATCTAGATCGCCATCAAGCACTGCTTGAGTATTACTTGTTTCAACTGCTGTTCTCAAATCTTTAATTCTAGATTGATCCAAAACATAAGAACGAATTTGTGAGCCCCAACCTATATCTGATTTTGTATCTTCTAAATTTTGTTTATCTTCATTTTGTTTATGTAATTCTAGCTCATACAATTTAGCTTTCAGTTGAATCATAGCAGCAGCTTTATTTTTGTGCTGTGAACGATCATTTTGGCACTGTACAACCGTATTGGTTGGCAAATGCGTTATACGAATTGCTGACTCTGTTCTGTTGACATGCTGACCACCAGCACCACTAGCTCGGTAAGTGTCTATACGTAAATCTGCTGGATTAATATCAATTTCAATACTGTCGTCAACTTCCGGAAAGACAAAAACGGAAGCAAAGGAAGTATGACGTCGGCTACCTGAATCAAAAGGCGACTTTCTCACTAATCGGTGTACACCAGTTTCAGTTCTCAACCATCCATAAGCATAGTCACCCTTCAGATGAATAGTTGCGCTTTTTATGCCAGCTACGTCGCCATTAGAAATTTCTGTGACTTCAGTTTTAAAGCCTTTTCTTTCGCCCCAGCGAAGGTATTGTCTTAATAGCATATCTGCCCAATCTTGGGCTTCTGTACCACCTGAGCCCGACTGGATATCTAGGAAGGCGTTCTTCTGGTCCATGTCACCATTAAACATTCGCCTGAACTCGAGTTTTTTAACAAGTTGTTCTTGTTTTGCTAAATCTTCTTGTAACTCTTCAACAGCACCCTCATCATTTTCTTCGACAGCCATATCCAATAAATCAGTTGTATCTACCAGAGAGCCGTCTAAGGTGCTGATGGTGTTAACCACTAGTTCTAAATCAGAACGCTGCTTGCCTAAGTCTTGAGCTCTTTCTGGATCGTTCCAAACATCTGGCTGTTCTAATTCTCTCTCAACTTCAACTAGTTGTTCAGCTTTAAGGTCGTAGTCAAAGATACCCCCTAAGAGAGTCAACCCGCTCTTGAAGATCATTGATTTTTTCACGAATTGGATTAACTTCCATCTTTTTACCTATATCCATCTAACAAGATTTTATTTTGGGAAGTATTGTACCTGACTGGAGCCTTTGGTTACAGACTTCATACCAAATTGAGAGCAAATCTAATGACTATTCAGTCAGTAGTGAAGTCTGATTAATCTATAAATATTTCATCTATCATTAATTGCAGATGTTCCTGCTCTCTAAAGAAATTTACATCAATTTTATAGACTAATCGTACCTTATTCAGATGCGCATGCAAAATCGACTCATCCTGGAAAAATGCAATAGCAGAAAAAGCAGGCCCTGTTTTATTGTCTAACTCTAATTTAAGATGTTTACCTGATAAAACCCGTTGCGATAAAACACTAAAGTCTCCATGAAACCTTGGTTCTTCAAAAGCTTGTCCCCAAGGTCCAGCATCACGAAGCATTTTTGCCAAGTCTAAGGAAATAACTTCAGAAGATAATTCACCATCGGACCAGATTATATTTTCAAGTGATTCATCTTCCATTTCATCTTTTACGAGTAGATTAAAAGCTTTGGAAAACGCCTTTAAATCTGACTTTCGAATTGTCATACCAGCTGCCATGGCATGACCACCAAATTTGTTCAATAAATGAGGATTTTCAGTAGCTAATCGATCCAAAATGTCGCGAATATGAAGACCAGGAATAGAACGAGCCGAGCCTTTTAAGAGTTCTTCTTGAGATGAACTTGCCTTATTAGAATTCACCTCATTAAGATAATTGTCAGCATTAGCAAAAACGAT
>JBLHLI010000359.1:0-3199 GCA_047618765.1 Enterobacterales bacterium
TGGCGCTATCAGGTACTCTGCAAAATTTTGCAGGTGGAGTGATGATTCTGATATTCAAACCTTTCAAAGTCGGTGATGTTATTGACGCCCAAGGTTATGTTGGTGCTGTCAAAGAAATTCAAATTTTCAACACTATGCTAAAAACACCCGATAATAAAACCATCATCATTCCCAATGGTGGTTTATCCACTGGAACGATGGTTAATTTCTCCACTGAAGAACGCAGAAGAGTTGATTGGACAATTGGTGTTGGTTATGGCGATGATCTCGACAAAGCGCGTGCAGTGATTCAACGGCTATGTGATAACGATTCAAGAATATTAACAGACACTGCTGTACTCATTGCTGTTTCAGAATTAGCTGATAGTTCAGTAAATTTTACAGTAAGAGCTTGGGTTAATGCAGCCGATTACTGGGGTGTATTTTTTGCGATGAACGAAAATGTTTATAATACGTTCAACAAGGAAGGGTTAAATATACCATATCCTCAAATGGACGTTCATGTTCATAAGGATGCATGATAGCTAATACCCAGTAATATTATTTTTGGGAGGGAAGGGTATTAGAAGTTTTAGTATCTATGTTTCACTAAATTGATTAGTAAAACATAGATACTGTTAAAAACTGATGTTTGAGTTTCTTACTCCCTAGAATCTAGTGCTTACTCCAAGAGTCAACACGATAGGGTCTATTTGAACATCAACAGTCGTAGCTTTGGCACCGTTTACATAGACGTCAGCATTGGTATCAATATCCTTGTAATAAATTGTACCCGATAGACTCCAATTATCATTAATTGGTGTATCGAAACCAAATTGAATCGATAAACCGGTTGAAGCATCTAGTTTTAAAGATGTTGAATCAGCTCCGAGTGCATTCGTTAAGACGGAGGATGTTTTTTCTTCAAAGAACTTTGTGTAGTTGATTCCCGCTCCCACGTGATAAATAGTGTCTTTTCCCCAATGATAAAGAGCTGAAACTGTGGGAGGGAGCTGTTTAGTTTCACCAATGCTTATTCCGGCTAGAGCGCCAGTTCCATTAATATCATGGGTGAACGGTGTTGCGGCTAAAACTTCTATGCCCCAATTATCATCAAGCATATAGGTGAAGCTTAAACCTAAGGCTGTGCCCGAGTCGACACTGACACCATCATTTCCTAGAACTGGTCCGCTATCATCATTAGGTGCAACATGAGCAATCGTTCCACGGAAGATCCATGATTTTGTATCATCAGCTTGTGCAGATGCGAAGCTAGTTGCGCTAAGTGCAACTAAAATTGCTAAGGGTAAAATTGATTTTTTCATAATTGTTTCTCTCTATTTATTAAGCGACTTTAATGATGAGAATTTTAGTACTTTTAAAAAAATAGACTTTGATATAGATCAGTATTTTTCCGGTAAAATTTAAATATTTTGGACTAGCCATTTAGTTTTTGATTGCAAGATGATTGAGTCAAAAAGTTGTCTTTATACAATAGTCATTATTGTTTAAACTGACTCATTAATTTCATCATCCCTTAGTAACTATTGGCTCTATTCATGAAATCAATTTTTAGACCCATTGCATGTACTTGTTTTTAATAAGAAAAGGAAAATAACGTGCCAGAAATCACTTTACTCGGTTGGTTCCACACAATCATTGCCATTATTGCTCTCTTCGCGGGTTTTTATACGCTAGCGGTTTATAAAGTTATTACACTTGAACATAAAACAGGTCAGGTCTATTTAGGCTTTACCTTTATAGCCGCAGCGACAGCATTAATGATATACAACCAAGGAGGATTTGGCCCAGCCCACATTCTTGCCGTTCTGACCATATTGGCCCTGCTTGCAGGCTTTTTGGTAGATAAAATACCCGCACTCTCAAAGATTGCTAAGTACTCTCAGGCATTTTGCTATTCTGGCACTTTATTGTTCCATATGATTCCGGCCATTACCGATGGATTACTTCGTCTTCCGGTTAACGACCCTATACTGAGCACTTTCCACGATCCCTTGTTACTAAAGTTTTACCTGCTTTTTGTGGTGATATTCTTTGTTGGTTATGTTTTTCAGTTTTTGTGGATTAAAAAAAATGACTAAAACCGTAAAAAAAATCTCAGATGGACAGCAGGAGAGTAGCTACTATCCAATACCTAGAAAGGCTATCTCTTGGTAGCTTCCTGTCTCTGAATGCAGTTTCATAGTGGTATCTTCATGTCAATATTATAGGCACAACAATATTTCTAGTGCTCTCTCAAAGTAATGAGTTAAGTCTCTAAATAAGGAAAAAAGTTAGCTCTTCTACTCTTGAAATTATAAATAATGGCAAGGTCGAGATGGCTTGATGACATCTGTGATATCCTGCAATACTTGTCAGTACTTAATAATCTAAATACACTCCAATTTACAGTAATCAAGGAAGAGAGAAAAACTGATGAGTGACAAACGTTTTGATATATTAGACATTGTTAGAGGTATTGCACTTCTCGGTGTTTTACTCGCTAATATGCAGGGCCATTCATATTTCGGCTACCTTACATCGGCTGAGCAAGCGACTTTACCCTTGGCTAGCCTCAATGAACCGCTCAGATTTTTAAGTATGTTTATCTTAGATGGTAAGTTTTACTCACTTTTTTCTTTATTATTTGGTATTGGCTTTTCTTTGATAGTTAGTAAAGTAGGTGGGGGGCATATCATTATAAGACGGCTACTGGTGCTGCTCTGCTTTGGGTTTGCACATGCTCTTTTACTCTGGGGTGGCGATATACTTTTGCTTTATGCGCTGCTTGGTTTTAGTTTGCCACTAATCAATCGACTAAAGGATAAAGCAATCCTTATGTTTGCGATATTCTTGCTTATCAGCCCTATTATTCTTGATGGTGCGCGCCTGATCACCGATGGGGCTTTTAGCCCTGAAAAAAACTTCTTTGACAAAAATGAACAGCTAGTGACTAAAGAGTTGGGTAGCACACCGCTAACGGATACTAATCTGGCTATGTGGATGAAAAATGGCGATGTTTCAGATTTACTCGTATATAACTATACAGAAATTTATTATCGGTGGGGCTATCTGCTAAAGTCTAATCGGTTGCCAAAGGTCTTGGGACTTTTCTTAATTGGTTTACTGATAGGCCGTAGAAAAATACTAGTCAATTTATCAGAACATGTTCCCGAACTCAGGAAAGTCAGAAACTGGGGTTTCCTAGTCGGCATACCAA
>JBLHLI010000360.1:0-3197 GCA_047618765.1 Enterobacterales bacterium
ATATGGCCCTTCCTCGATGATAATGACCTTAAGGCCTTTCTTGGCTAAGACTTCTGCGGTAATACCACCACCAGCACCACTACCTATAATGACCACATCAGCTTCAAGTATTTTATTTTGAGGTAATTCTCTTGCCTTAAATACACTCCACTGTTCTGAATATATGCTGGAGCCCATCATCGAATCTCCGGTGGACCAGCATAGCCTATACGTTGCCAGTTATCAGGATTGCCGTACCAGGTTCCATAACTTAGCTCCTTCAATCCATTATAAGCAACCTTGATTAAATCCAAATAACTACTACGCCAACTCTGTAACATAGATTCTACAGTTGCAGGTGATACTTTATTCCAAGTTGACCAAATTCCACCAATCACAACTCGTCCAATCAGTGATTTTAATAAGCTTAGAAGTTCCTTAAATTCTTTTATTTGAGTTAGAGACAGTAAGCTTAGTGAATAATCAAAATCTTTTAAATAAGCTAACAATCGCGTTCCATATAGTGTTTCTGTTAATACGCCATCAAGAACAATAGGAGTGATCATTGCTAGCACCAATCTATCCTCAGGCTCTAGTACAAACCATGACTCATCGCCTTCCGTAAACAATTCGGGAACAAACTCTTCACTCGATACCCAGAACATTCTACCCGTTGCAGCCATGCCTGCTGCTGCGAAGATTCTGAATAAAAATTGTCGTCTAGAGTTATCCATTACTTTTTAACTGCCCCTTAAACCAAGATGGAATTCTTTCATCAATATAATATTTAGCCTGCCAAGGAAACGAGCCCGATACAAAACCTACATGACCGCCCTTAGTGCTTAATTCAAGGGTAACAGATTCCGATAATTCCTGTTCAGTAGGAATAACCTCTTTGGTCATAAAGGGATCATCAGTTGCGTGCAAGATTAGGGTAGGTGTTTTAATATCAATAAGATATTGTCTACTTGAACAACGCTGATAATAATCATCTGCTCCAGTGAAATTATGCAAGGGGGCTGTTATCTTGTCATCAAAATCATAAAATGTATTAATTTCAGAAAGAACATTTTTTGATAGTTTGAGTTTTTCTGAATAAATATCAAAATTTCGGATAAATTTTTGCTTTAACTCTGCCAATAAACGGTTTCTATAAAGTTTAGAAAATCCATAATCTAGTCTTTTAGAAGCCTCTCCTAGTAGAAAAGGCACAGAGATGGAAGCTGCGTAATCGATCAGTGAAGCATCTTTCTTTTCTCCTAGATACTTCAACAATACATTGCCACCTAAGGAAAATCCCGCAACCATGATTTTTGAGTCTGGATGTTCTGACTTTATAGCCTCTAATACTTCTTGTAGGTCTTCTGTTTCACCCGAGTGATAACTCCTAGGCAAACGATTTGTTTCTTTACCGCAGCCTCTAAAATGCATCACTACAGTATTCCAAGGTTCAGTTTGGCTAACTGTTAATAATCCTTGAATATAAGTTGAATCGATTGAGCCTTCTAAGCCATGTAGCAGAAGAAGGACAGGGGTATTAGGAGTTGTTGATTGAGGTTCAAGCCATTCTATATCAATGAAATCTCCATCAGTTAATTCAATGCGTTGGTGGCTGGTTTGCGGTTTAATTATATTTCTATATCGCGAACTCCAGATAGTTTGCAAATGAGTATTTTTCAGCCACCAGGCTGGACGGAATTTACTTTCAATAATCATGATATCTTATGGATGATAGCTTATGCATGGTAGCTTGGGCTTAACTCCCTTACAGCTTCTAAAAATACACCTGCTTTAGCGGGATCAACAAACTGATGAATACCATGGCCAAGATTGAAAACATGTCCACTACCTTGACCGTAACTATCAAGGATGGTTTTAACTTCTTCTCTAATTCTCTCATCAGAGCCATATAGAATAGAAGGATCCATATTTCCCTGTAGTGCAACCTTATGACCGACTGCAGCTCTTGCATCAGCTAAATCTGTCGTCCAATCTACACCTAAACAATCACAGCCAGTTGCTGCCATCACGTCTAACCATTGACCGGCGTTTTTAGTAAATAAAGTAATCGGGACCTGTCTTCCATCTGCTGTTCTTTTGACTCCATCAACGATCTTTTGCATGTACTGGAGTGAAAATAGTTTGTAATCTCTAGGAGTTAAAATGCCACCCCAAGTATCAAATACCATTAACGCTTGAGCACCAGATTCAACTTGAGCATTTAAGTAAAGGATGACACTGTCTGCAAGTTTATCCAGTAGTAAATGCAGTGAGTCGGGATCTGAAAACATCATGCCTTTAAGATGTCGATATTCTTTACTAGAGCCGCCCTCGACCATATAAGTGGCAAGAGTCCAAGGACTTCCTGAAAAGCCGATTAACGGTACTCGATTTTTAAGCTCTCGTCTAATAACTGATACAGCATTCATTACATAAGCTAGCTTATCTGCAGGATCAGGAATAATAAGGTTTTTAATATCAGCACTTGTTCGAAGCGGTCGTGCAAATTTTGGCCCCTCACCTTGTTCAAAAGTAAGGCCTAATCCCATGGCGTCGGGAATCGTTAATATATCTGAAAAAAGAATTGCTGCATCAAGAGGATATCGCTCCAATGGCTGCAAAGTTACTTCACAGGCAAGCTCAGCATTTCTGCACAGACTCATAAAATCACCAGCCTTTTCACGTACAGCTCTATATTCTGGCAAATATCGTCCAGCTTGTCGCATCATCCAAACAGGCGTTCTTTCTACAGGCTTGCTTAAGGCTGCACGTAAATAAATATCATTAATTAAATCTGTCACTAATTTTCCCACTTATTAAAAAAGGTAATACAACTCATTTGTTCTAGTCGTTGAATAATTGTTGGGCTTGTGAAAGCTCATTTTTTATAATTTTAACTGATTTTACCCAAGGGCCGTTCTTACGAAGATCTTCACTAAGTTTTAATCTTGCCAAGGCTGCAGCTTCTTTTGTATTGTAGTTTGCCAAAATAACAATATACCAAGGTTTCTCAGCTAAGGTACTCTTGTAGTACAACATCTTTGTTGAACTGTGTTTAGCGATGAATGATTTCACATCTTTTTCTTGCCTAAGACCAATTATTTGCACAGCATAATCATCATCAGAAAACGACATGATCCGTTGTTCATTTTGGGTTAAATGACTTTCTTTAATTGCAGAAGCATCTGTCGATATTTCAGCAATATCTTCTACAATAT
>JBLHLI010000361.1:0-3193 GCA_047618765.1 Enterobacterales bacterium
TGAAACTAAACAATATTTACTGCTAATATGGAAAACTATGCAAGCCTGCATTTCTAAGGGATGCCATACCCAAGGAATTTTGCCTGGAGGATTAAAGGTTAAACGAAGAGCTGCTCATATATACAATCGACTTAAAAGCTCTGAAGCAAGTAATCAAGATCCTTTGAAAATTATGGATTGGGTCAATCTTTATGCCCTTGCTGTAAATGAAGAAAATGCTGCAGGCGGTAAAGTGGTAACTGCCCCAACTAATGGAGCAGCCGGTATTATTCCAGCGGTTCTATTTTATTTTCAACAGTTTAAAGATAATTGTGATGATGAAGCAATTATCAGTTTTCTATTAACAGCTGGTGCAATAGGTATACTGTTTAAAGAAAATGCCTCGATATCAGGCGCTGAAGTTGGTTGTCAGGGAGAAGTGGGCGTAGCTTGTTCAATGGCAGCAGCAGGTCTTGCTGAGTTGCTAGGAGCAACGGTTGCCCAGTGTGAAAATGCTGCTGAAATTGGAATGGAACATAATCTCGGACTAACCTGTGACCCTGTTGGTGGACTTGTACAAATTCCCTGTATTGAACGGAATGCTATGGCGGCCGTAACCGCTATCAATGCTGCTCGACTAGCTTTGCATGGTGATGGTTCTCATAAGGTGAGCCTTGATAAAGTAATAAGGACCATGAAAGAGACAGGTGCTGATATGAAGATAAAATATAAAGAAACAGCCAGAGGTGGATTAGCAGTAAACATTATTGAGTGCTGATGCATTAAACAACTCGAATAGGGCTTACCTTAAGGGAAGCTCTATTCCATTCAGTAACTTTTTAACAGCTTCATTATTTTTAGTTGCTTGGGTACTTTGAATAATCTCCGTAGTTAAGTGTGGCGCTAATTTTTCGATGAAGTCATACATGTATTGTCTAAAATAAAGCGTTCTCGTGAAACCAATATAGGCAATATCATCTTCAAATAAATTTCTTGCATCCATCATCACCAAATCAGAATCCAACTTTGGGTCATAAGCCATTGAAGATATGACCCCTACTCCCATTCCTAAGCGGACATAAGTTTTGATAACATCAGCATCGGTTGCTGCAAAAACTATTGCAGGGTCCAGTTCAGCTTCTTGGAAAACTCTGTCTAACTCAGTTCTTTCAGCAAAACCCTTTACATAGGTTATTAAAGAATGATTTGCTAATTCTTCGAGAGCAACAGTGTTTCTTGTGGTTAACGGATGTCCTTTAGGTACTAAGATACAACGGTTCCAACGATAGCAAGGTAACATCACCAAATCATCACTTACAAAAGGCTCCGTGGCTATTGCAAAATCAACTTCACCCTTAATGGCAAAATCAGCAATTTGTGAAGGTGAGCCTTGATGCATTTGCAGTATAACTTTGGGATAATTTTGATTATAGCTTTCAATAATCGAAGGTAAATCATAACGAGCTTGAGTATTCGTTGTGGCAATAGATAGTTTTCCTTCTTTATGATTCGAAAACTCTTTCGCAATTGTTTGAATTTGCGCAGCTTGATTTAATATTTGTTCTGCTATGTTAAGTATCAATTTCCCTGGTGGTGTGATTTTAGTTAAATGTTTGCCACTACGAACAAAAATCTGTATACCCAATTCATCTTCAAGTAAACGAATTTGCTTACTGATACCGGGTTGAGAAGTATATAAACTGTCAGCGGTTGCCGAAACATTAAGATCATGCTTTGACACTTCATAAATATATCTCAACTGCTGTAATTTCATGGTGTATTTCCTTATTTATTTTTCTTTATTGATACGTTACTAATTCCATGGGGGACATGAGCAGATGCAACATGCATACTTGCTGAATCAATATGCCCTTGTTGATCATCGAAAAATACATCTGCTCCATAAGCCTGCAGAAACTCTCCTTTGGGTAATCCGCCCAAAAATAAAGCTTCATCAATTCGAATATTCCAATCACGAAGCGTGCGAATCACTCTTTCATGAGTAGGCGCTGAACGCGCTGTAACCAGAGCGGTTCGAATTGGGCAGGACTCTGGAAAGTCCTGTTGTAAGGTATGTAGACTAGCTAAGAAGTTCTTAAATGGACCACCTTTTAATGGTTTATGAGCAGCATTCCTCTCACTTTCAGTAAAAGCTTTTAATCCACTTTTCTGATAAATACGTTCAGCTTCATCTGAAAATAGTACTGCGTCTCCATCAAAGGCAAAGCGCAGTTGCGGCTGTTGTTCTGCTTGATTAAAAGGTTTAATAATAGTAGCTGCTGCTACACCTGCGTCTAATGCCTGGGCAACATCTTCAGGATTGGTCGACAGAAATAGATCAGCTTGAAAAGCAGGTGCATAACGATAAGGTGAAGAGCCGCTAGTAAAAGCTGCTCTAGAAATATCAATTTGGTGTTGTTCAATTGAATTAAATATTCTTAAACCTGTATCTGCACTGTTTCGAGAAAGTAAAATGACCTCTACTCGGGGTACAGTGTTATTTTCAGTTTCATTATCAGAAGCAACATTTAGAGCCAATAGTTTTTTAACTAAATGATAAGCAGCACCAGGTTGAAGTGATTCATCCTCATGGGCAATTTGATGTTGAGAGTAGGCTTCAATACCTTCCTCTTCATATATTCTGTGACTATCATCAAGGTCGAATAAAGCCCTTGATGATATAGCTACCACGAGCTTTTTACCAAGATGGTTAGTTGTCACTGTGTTTGTAGACTTAGTGTCAGACATTTTTATAATCCAGGCAGTGCTAGTCAATACTCACAAAATCGATATTGTAGAGTGATGTTAAATTTAGCATACTCTTAGTATATCTATAACTCAATCGAATTAGTCTTGCCCTGTTTATAACTTTTTGTGCAAAAAACACTAGTTATCACTAAATAATCTTCATTTATTGATATGAATATAGCTTTTAGTGTCCTAAAAATTGCTTTGCCCTAATACTTGCCATCGCTAAAGTGCCTGATATACTAAAACTGTGTAATAAATAAATCACCATTAGAATGCATAGGAGCTAAACAGTGAGCCCTGATTATAGTCATCAAAAAGTACTAATCATCGATGATTTTCCCGAATTTCGTTTTTCAATTAAAGGTATTGTTCAGCAATTAGGTGCTCAAGAGATTGATTTAGCTTCAACGGGAGAAATGGCTCTCGAAAAGTGTGTTAAAACCCGATATGACATTATTCTCTC
>JBLHLI010000362.1:0-3186 GCA_047618765.1 Enterobacterales bacterium
GTGAGTTCTGACCTGTAGCTTGCGTAGTATTTGCAATCTTAATTTCTGTAGAAAAGTCAGATGTCCAATCAGAAAATAGGTGACCGATAAAGCTCTCAACCTTTTCAGAACGATCATACCAAGCCGACGAAGCACCTAGTGTATTGTCCGACGCAAGGAAATTGTTACCATTTTGTTCTCGAATACCGTTGCCTTCGGTGTTGATATAGGTGAACTTCGCACGGTGACTGTCGTTTATATTCCAGTCAATGTTTGCAAGAATCTTTTCATCTGCAGCAGGACCCTTTTTGAAATCTCCAATGTCGAAACCCCAAACATCAGAAACAATTTGGCTAACCTCTGCAACATCAGCGGCTGTGATGTCCTGTCGTATATTCAAAGCACCAGAACCTAATGGTCCTGTATTAAGCGGTGCAATTTCTTCATACTTATCGTAAGAGACGAAGAAAAACAGCTTGTCTTCAATGATTGGACCACCAAAGGTGCCAACGAAGGTTTCTTCTTCAAAAGTGAAGTCAAATTCGTCATCTCCGCTAGAATCCCCGATGGTTGAATCGTCAGCGAAGTAGTAACCCACTGAGCCTTTAAATTCATTGGTACCGGATTTGGTAACAGCATTAATAGTACCACCAGTGAAACCATTGTATTCAACATCATAAGGTGCTGACTGAATCGAAAGCGATTCAATTGCATCATAAGAGATGGGAGAGCGCTGTGTTGGGTAACCGTTTGCATTTAGTCCAAAACGGTCGTTCAAAGCAACACCGTCAATCGTCAAGGAGTTAAAGCGGTTGTTCGCACCAGCAATCGTTAACTCTTTCTTGCCGCCAGTTTGGACATTTACTGCAGTGAAGGGGTCAAGCAGAGCCGCGTCTATGATATCACGGTCAATCGAAGCCACTTCCTGAAGTGCCTGAAGTCCAAGACTTGTGCTCAATCCTTCATTAGAAAAACTTTGCAATCCTTGACGACGACCAGTTACAGTAAGTACATTTGATGTATCCTGCGTTTCTACTAGTACTGGCAGAGAGAAAACCTGATCGAGAGACAGATAAACGTCATCGATTTTAACGGTCTGAAATCCGTCTCCACTAATTGTAATCGAGTAAGGACCACCTACTCGAAGACCTCGTGCAGAAAACGCACCATTCTCGTTTGCTGTTGTTCTCGACACAGTACCTGAAGGTGTGTGTGTGATAGTTACTGTTGCCGCAGGAAAGGTATTTCCTGCTTCCGTGGCCACGTTACCCCGTATTGAAGAGGTAACAGTGTCTGCAATTGCAACAGTAGACAGCCCTGCTGCCATTAATACTGCAACTGCAATTTTACTCAATTTGGTCTTCATTTTTAGATCCCCTGTAAAAAATGAAACTTGATCTAGACTCTAATACTGATTGTTATATGGAACCCATCGGTTATTAAAGTGTCAAGTTGTATGATTAATAAAAATTCTAGCTTTATTTTCGCAATACTTTACTACTATTTAATGACTGTTTTATTACAACCTTATAATCTTATATATATATCACATTGCACCTTATTAAAACTTGACTATTTAGTCAAGGTAATTATGATGCTTTATATACTAATTGTCGCAAAGACTAAGCAAATCGTTTTTAATGCAGATTACCATCTGTAACTCAATGACTTGCTATGGATTAGTTCGCCATTTAACTGATGATATACGCGAATAAATATAATAAATGTCGTATTATTAGTTATTTTTAATGCTTGGGATATTTAAATTTATGAATAAGACCATCTCTAAATCATCAATAATATTGAGATTGCTGAGCTTAACTGTTTTATTGTCGCTGTTTTCTAGGCTATATGCCTTTGAAGAACAAAGACTGATCATAGGCTTTGGTTCATGTGCAGAACAACATCGTGAACAACCTATTTGGAATACCATAGCAAAACATAAGCCAGAACTCTTTATTTTAGCGGGTGACAATATCTACGTTAAAGGTTCTGGCGAAAGCAAGTTCACTGAATCTTATAAGACTCTTTCTAATAATCCATTTTTCTCTAAATTTAGACAATCGACACCATTAATAGGCATTTGGGATGACAATGACTATGGAAAAAGCGATGCCGGTAAAGAATTAAAAGATAAAGAAAATTCAAAATCAGCCTTTATTGATTTTTTCAATTACCCTGAGGTAAATCAACTAAAAGATAAGGATGTTGGCCTTTTTCATAGCCGTTGGCTTGATCTTAATGGTAAAAAAATACACATTATTTTACCAGATACAAGGTGGTATCGTGATCGACCACTAAGAACTTATTTATCACTAGAGCAGGCGAAGGCTCTTAACCTTGGTCCTTATCAACCCGCTATTGATGACACCACTACAATGCTTGGTGAAGAGCAATGGTCGTGGCTTGAGGCAGAATTTAAAAAGCCTGCTGATTTTAAAATATTAGTCTCTAGCATCCAATTTCTAAACGAGTATTCTGGGTGGGAAACTTGGGCTAACTTCCCCCATGAAAGAAGGCGACTACTCGATTTAATTGATCAGTACACGGATAACAACTTCATTATTCTCAGTGGCGATATCCATAAAGCTGAGATTTCTGAACTGCAATATAAAGAAAAACTAATTGTTGAAGTCACCAGCAGTGGATTAGCTTCTCATATCTATCCTAAAGCCATTAATAAACATCGAATTGGTGAAACATTTGAAGAACTAAACTATGGCATGTTAACTATCAAAGATACTGGAAAAGAGAATGGAAAATTGAGTGTTGTTGCTTCTATCTATAATATTAAAGGTGTGGAAAAATTAAGCGCTGAGGTTGGGAAATAATTAATGTTAAAGTTGTTTGGATTTTTGATACTCGTTCTGTCAAGTTTACCTATTTTCGCCCTAGGTGAAACTGGGCACCGAGTTACGGGTGCAATTGCTGAGCTCTATTTAACCCAGCAGTCTAAAGTAGCCTTGGCTAATATCCTCGGCAATGAATCACTTGCAGAGATTTCAACCTATGCCGACGAAATGCGTTCTAGTCCTGAACATTTTTGGCAAAAAATAGCCTCGCCTTATCATTATGTTACCCTACCAAAGGGTAAAATATATAAAGCCACCGACGCTCCGAAACACGGCGATGCTTTTTTTGCTCTAGATAAATATACCAAGATGGTTAAAGACTCAAAATCATCAAAAGCCGATAAGGTTTTGGCTA
>JBLHLI010000363.1:0-3176 GCA_047618765.1 Enterobacterales bacterium
CAATAGTACCAACAAAATCAATGATAACCATGTCATCTTTCTTAGCCATACGTTTAATCGGCTCCCAAGTACCACGCTGCTTTTGTAGCGTCTTTAACATGGTGTCTAAATCTTTATCTGTAATTTCAGCTACTGGCTTTTCAATCTTCAGATCAGTAAAAGCTTTTACTTCAACTTCAGGAAATATTTCGAAAGTCGCAGTAAATTCAAAATCTTTACCTTTTTCAGGAGCGCTTGGCTCAATATGAGGTTGACCTGCAGGTTGTAATTTTTCTTGATTGATAGCATCAAAATATGATTTTTGCATAACATCACGCATAATATCTTGACGAACATGCCCACCAAAACGCTTCTTTATAACAGACATTGGAATTTTGCCTGGTCTAAAGCCAGCCATTTTTTGAGTGCGTGCTAATTCTTGTAATTTTTTATTAACTTCAGAATCAATATTGCTCGCAGGAACGCCGATGGTCATTTTACGTTCAAGACCAGTAGTTGTTTCAACAGAAACTTGCATGGAATTACACCTCAGATTGGGAACTTTATTGCCCACATTGTTTTTACTAGTCAATCGTTTAACTAGTCAATCGTTTAACTAGTCAATAGATAGTTACAATATTATGACTTAGGTTTTTATGAAAGTTGTCATTAGACATACATCCCAACAACTTTCATGAATATGGTGCGGAAGGAGAGACTCGAACTCTCACGCCTCACGGCACTGGTACCTAAAACCAGCGTGTATACCAATTTCACCACTCCCGCATACTCTAAAAAAGTGATTTGATTACATGTAAACAGCATAGAATATCACTGTTTAAATATCCAAAATCACTCTTTTTATGACTTTTTAGTGTTGTAGAACAACAAATTAATCAAAGTCATAACAACTGATAGCAATAATACGCTTATTAATCATGCATTTAAATGCAAATTAATGAATAAGCTCTCCACCTCAGAAGCGCGCAATTTAAACAGATACTTGGAGTGATTGCAAGGGGTCTCTAAAATTATTTTATATTCCACTGAAACACTTATCAATAAGCTCAATAAGTTGCTCTGAAAGGAAGGGTTTTTCTAGTGTATGAGTTGCTCCGAGTGTCCTGGCTGCTTTTAGGAATGATGGCGAATATTGGGATTGACCACCCGACATTGCAATGATTGGTATTTGAGAGTGTAGAACTTTCGTTTCGGTTATAAATCTTATTCCATCTTTCTCTGGTAAAAGTAGATCCACGACGATAAGATCAGGAGCTTGAACACCTAGTAACTTAGACGCTTCTACCCCATCAAAAGCTGAATCAACAGAATAGTTATTATTGTGCAGCACGTCTTTAACAAAAGAGTGAAATTGAAGATCATCTTCTATCAATAAAATTCGCTTACCAGACATCGTAACTAACCTCAAAATATATTAAAAAAAGCGGTTAACTTTTTAAGAATAACTCTTCATGACTATTTTAGCTAATTGGGCTTAGTTTAGTAAAATTTGGATATGGCTTTCGAGTTCATCTTCATTGATGGGTTTAGTTAAACAAGTTTCGGCACCTAAACTAAGAATTTTGGTGATATTAGCCTTACTACCAAAGCCTGTCATTCCAATTATTCGGATATGTTTAGTCTCTGGGTCTTCTTTTAACGTTTTGCAGGTTTCAAATCCGTCCATTGTAGGCATCATTAAATCCATTAATATCATATCAGGATTGAATATGTGTACTAATTTACCAGCGTCAAAACCATCATTAGCTACTTCAACCTTAATCCTAGAATCCAGAGTCGGCAGTAGCTGTGCAAGATAACCTGAAAATTGCGTATCATCATCAACAATTAATATTGATACATCGTTGTCCTCTTCATAATTTAGAGTAATGCCTTGAAGTTGAGCAAAGCTCTTAATATCTGCCATTCTAAATCGTCGATGTCCACCTGGTGTGGTAAGAGCTTTTAAATGACCTTTTGCCGCCCACAGCCTAACTGTCGCAGGAGAAACCATTAATATTTCAGCCGCTTGATTGGGTGTCAGTATTTGACTTTTTTGTTTTTCTGACATCTATATCTCTTTTCTCTAATCATTGTTGATATGAAAAGTATTAGTCATAATATCCATTTAGACAAGTTGCATCATGCAATAAAACTTTAAAACATTGTATTCAAACAGTACTTACTGCCAAATTCATAAGGCGTCGACATTCAATAATTAATTCATCAGGCTCAAAAGGTTTGCCAAGATGATAATCTGCTCCTAGCTGACTTGTTGCAGCCAAGGTAAATGAATGTCCATCTTGTCCAGCACCACTAATTGCCAATATTGGCGCTGAATGACAAGTACGAAGGTGTTTTATTAAATCGTTGCCATCACCATCAGGTAACTTTAAATCTATGACAAAACAATCAGCTTGGTATGTTTCAAGTAATTTTTTGGCCTGAGTAATGTTACTGGCAACTTCAACTAACCAACCTTCAATTTCACAAATATCTCTTAATAAGGAAAGTAGTTGTTTATCATCATCAACTATAAATATCTGTTTTTGTCTGTTTATATTCATCGATAATTTCCTTTTGTAGTCTAGAAATTTATTTATTACATCCATTGTAACGTCAATTTGTACTCTATTAACAGAAAATTCGTTAATATCGCTTAAAACGCAAAAGAGTAGGAATTCACCCTGCTGATTTCCTTTGTGATAATATGATTTAAAAGATGGTAGCCAGAGCAACTAGTATAATTAGAAAATCCGAGCTATCCCCATACGTTTCTCTACTTAAAGGTCCAACTAGTTTGAATAAATTACTCAATATATTATTTATTATTCTAATATTAGGCCTTATTTACCTCAATTATTTCATCTTTACATCACCAGAACATAATCAACATGCGACTGACTTACCGCTAATTATTATTATTTTTTCATTACTTATAATTATATTCATCGCTTTTAAAAAAATAATTCAGCAGGATCAGAAAATTAAACAAGAACTCTATATCAGTCAAAGTGCTGCAAAAATTGGTTCTTGGAATTGGGACATTAAAAATCAAACCATTTATTTTTCTGATACAGCACTCAAATTGATTGATATCGACGTAAAAAAGCAAACAATGACTAATGCTGAGTTTTTCTCGCTTATCTATAAGCCTGATAGAAAGGCTCATCTAAAAGAATTGAAATCTTCCATGA
>JBLHLI010000364.1:0-3139 GCA_047618765.1 Enterobacterales bacterium
CGGTCAGCAAACAATTGCTAGAGCTATTGTCTAATGCTGCAGATGAAGTGATCTTTAGTCATGCTAAAGGCAATGGCGAAGAATCACTGAGTGTGAGCCCTTTACTTGAATCAATTGAAGTGCGTTCTCTAGATAGCCAACAAGGCTACTTTTCTCCCTCCAATGCAATTAATGCTCAGAGTAAAGAAATTGAATTTATTACCGATGACAGCGCCCCTGCCATAAACGCTTCTCTCGTTCGAGGTGGCAGTAAATTGCTGCAAGATATAGCAAGATGCCAATTTCGAGCCTTTGCTCATCACCGCTTACAAGCAAAGGCAGCTGAGGATCCCCGCGAAGGTCTGGATCCTCTGGACAGAGGTAATTTAGTACACGGCATATTAGAACATTGTTGGCGTCATCTGTTTGATAAGAAGCAAAGTACTTTGCAACAATTGTTTGAAGATGGTCAACTTGAAGAGTCGATCCAGCCTTTTATTGATCGAGCCATTAGTGAATTACAAACAGAGCGCCATGCTCCGTTATCAGAAGCTATTATCAACCTTGAAAAGCGCCGTCTATCTAAACTCATTCTGAAATGGTTAGAAATGGAGCGCAAACGACCCGATTTTACAGTTAAAGAGGTTGAGCAATCGGTTGAAGCATCTATAGCCAAAAGTTCGATTCGACTACAACTTGATAGAGTTGATGAGTTAGAAGATGGTAGCCTTGCAATTATTGATTATAAAACCGGTAACGTTGAACGCAGAAATTGGTTTGGCGAACGACCAGACGAACCTCAATTACCTCTCTATGCCATGGTACTTGCCAAACAACAACAAAAAGTTGGCGCCTTGCTTTACGGCCAGGTTAAGTCGTCAGAATGTCGATTTCAAGGTGTTGCAGATGACAGTAGCTTAGTCTCAGGTATTACCAAAGATTTCGAGAAAGATAATCTGAATACTGAAGCAGAGACCCTGTCCGAGCAAATAACACAGTGGCAACAAAGCTTAGAAAGTCTGATGCAAGAATACTTAGCTGGAGAATCTGCCGTCACTCCAAGAGATGACAATGTCTGTCGATATTGTGATCTCCATGGTTTCTGTCGTATTGGTGAAATGAGTCAAAGGGAGAACTGTTCATGAAGACTTCTCTCGATCAGCAAGCCAGAAAGGAAGCACTCGACTGTAAGCAGTCTTTTATTATTCAAGCACCTGCGGGTTCCGGTAAAACAGAATTATTAACACAACGATTTTTAGCGTTATTAGCTGAAGTTGAACAACCTGAAGAAATTCTTGCTATTACCTTTACTCGAAAAGCAGCAAGTGAAATGCGAGAGCGTATCATCAAAGCATTAAAGCTTGCTCAGACCATTACTACACAACCTGAAAAAGAACCTTTAACAACAACCTGGAAACTCAGTGTAAAAGTTTTAAGGCAAAACTTTTTAAAGAAATGGCAACTATTAGAAAACCCACAACGTCTGCAAGTCCAAA
This sequence comes from Enterobacterales bacterium, assembly GCA_047618765.1. Taxonomy (GTDB): domain Bacteria; phylum Pseudomonadota; class Gammaproteobacteria; order Enterobacterales. The sequence continues at coordinate 1,476 of JBLHLI010000364.1, forward strand.
CTATTGATGGTTTTTGTGCAAGCTTAACGCGACGGCTACCCTATTTATCTGGGCTTGGTTGTGAAGCAAACACCACTGAGCGTTCAGCCGCTTTATATCAAGATGCCGCTCACCAAACTTTAGCCTTAATTAACTCAGATAATAAGGCTTGGAGTGCATCCATTTCGACATTATTGATGCATTTAGATGGTAATCAAGCTAGAGCTGAAAATTTAATAGCAGAAATGTTATCCAGAAGAGACCAATGGTTAAGACATCTTGAACATGACAGGATTAACTTCGCATCTTTTCGTTTAGATCTGGAACATTCGCTTGAAATTATAGTCAGCAATGAAATAGATAATAAAGCAGCACAGTTTTCTGATTTTGAAATTACAGAGTTACAGGCACTTAGCCAATATGCTTATGAAAACATCACTAAAGCAGCACTCAAAGCGGACTTTTTTAATGGCTATGACGGTAAGCTTGACCAATCGTTAAACCTTGAAACTTATCCCCAGTGGCAAGCAATTAGTCGTTGGTTATTAACGGCAGAAGGTAAAGGTTTACGTAAAACCGTGACTAAAAATAATGGTTTTCCGGCACCCGGTACAGGTGAAGACAAAGCCGAGAAAGAACACTTTAAAAATATGAAGTTAAGGGCTGGAGAACTGTTAAAAAATCTGCAATCAAAACAAGATTTATTTAAAGAGTTGAATCAACTCCCTCCGATTAAATATGATGACAAGCAATGGCAATTACTTGAATCATTAATGCAGTGTCTGACACTAGCAACAGGTTTTCTGAAAATTATTTTTGCACAAAAAGGTGAAATGGATTTTCAAGAAGTTTCCCTAAGAGCGGTTCATGCTTTAGGTGATGAAGATAACCCAACCGATCTTACTCTAGCGTTGGACTACCAACTTAAGCATATCTTAGTCGATGAATTTCAAGATACCTCTCACGGTCAATTCCAATTACTAAAAAAGTTATTATATGGCTGGGAAGAAGATGGTCAACGAACACTATTTTTGGTTGGCGATCCCATGCAATCCATTTATCGTTTTCGTGAAGCCGACGTGGGTTTATTTTTACAAGTTCGTAATGACGGCATAGCAAATGTCTATCCAAAACCTCTTAATTTAACCACCAATTTTCGCTCAACCAAGAATATTGTTGATTGGGTTAATCAACACTTTACAGATCTCTTACCGAAGAATGAGGACATCACTCTAGGCGCTGTAGTTTATGCTGAGTCGATTGCTGCAGATACAAGTGACTCGGGAGGCATTGAAGTCTATGCACACTTTAATGATGAAGGTGAAGCTGAAGCTACTGAGCTCGCTCTAATAGCGACTAAGCATGCTCAGCAATATCCTGATAAAAGTCTTGCGGTATTGGTGAGAAGTCGTCCCCAATTAGCGCTACTGATCCCTGCATTTCAACAGGCCGGTCTAAAATTTAAAGCCACAGAAATTGAATTGCTCGGACAAAGACCAATCATTACCGATCTCCAAATGTTATTAAGAGCTCTTACTGACCCTGCTGATCGAGTTGCTTGGTACTCATTATTACGAGGCCCTTGGTGTGGACTTAACCTAGCCGATTTACTCTGCATAGCTGGTTCTAAATATTCCTCCATAATGCTCAATTGCCAAGACCCTAAAACTATTAAGCAATTATCA
>JBLHLI010000365.1:0-3107 GCA_047618765.1 Enterobacterales bacterium
AGAGACCTCTGTTTAAACAAATTAATCCTAATGGTCCTTATTGTTTACCTGTACCAATGATGAATATCATTAATGGCGGTGCTCATGCTGATAACAGTGTGGATGTACAAGAGTTTATGATTTTGCCTGTTGGAGCTGAGTCCTTTTCTGAAGCCTTACGTTATGGTGCTGAGATCTTTCATTCACTACGCGGTGTATTACAGAAAAGAGGTCTAAATACAGCCGTGGGTGATGAAGGTGGCTTTGCTCCCGATTTAGAATCTAATGAAGCTGCACTTCAGGCTATCGTTGAAGCGGTTGATTTAGCGGGTTATACCTTAGGAGACGATATTCTACTGGGTCTTGATGTTGCAAGTTCAGAAATTTTCTCTGATGGTCATTATCATTTAGAGTCAGAAGGTCGCTCATTAACACCTGCAGAATTTACAGATTACTTAGTTGACCTCGTTGACCGTTATCCAATCATCTCAATTGAAGATGGTATGGCTGAAGATGATTGGGAAGGTTGGAAATTATTGACCGAAAAGCTTGGAGATAGAATTCAACTGGTTGGTGATGATTTATTTGTGACTAATACAAAGATTTTAAAGCGTGGTATTGATGAATCAATTGCCAACTCAATTTTAATTAAAGTTAATCAAATTGGTACCATGAGTGAAACCTTAGCAGCCATTAAAATGGCTCATGATGCAGGTTTTACTGTTGTTATATCCCATCGTTCAGGTGAGACAGAAGATACCACCATTGCCGACTTAGCTGTTGCTATATCTGCTGGACAGATCAAGACAGGATCTCTCTGTCGCTCTGATAGAATTGCTAAATACAATCAACTTCTACGCATTGAACATGCCCTGGGTGATGCAGCAACTTACCCTGGAAGAACTGCATTCAAATGGATAAAGTAATAAGCTAGTTATCTATTAATTTAGATAGCAGCTTAAGTATAAGTATAAGTATGATTATTAAATTAAAGCGTTTTTTTGAACTTAAACTGTCCATAGTAAAAGTTGAATCCGAGCAAGAAATTGAGCATCGGATTCGGCTTGCTAGTGCGGTATTGCTTTTGGATGTTGCTCAATCAGATCAACAATATTCAGAGTCAGAAAGAGAAAAGATTAAGCATGCAATAGAAAGTAAATTTTCATTAAGCTCTGATGAGATTCAACAACTAATGTCCATGGCTGATCTAAAGAGTAAAGATGCTATTGATTATCATCAATTTACTTCCCTACTTAACAAAGAGTTTACCTTGCAACAGAAAATCAAATTGATTGAGTTTATGTGGCAGGTTGCTTTTAGTGATGGAAAACTTGATCCCTATGAGGATCATTTTATAAGAAAAATATCAGATTTACTGTACTTGCGACATTCTGAACTTCTATCAGCTAGAGAAAGAGTGAAAGCAAGTTATGGCTTAACAAAATAGAGACTAAAAAATAAAATCTACAGTTAATACACCTTAGTCCTTTAGGTATTTAACTCAAGAAACTATTTAGAATGTATCAATTAGCAAATGAAATTAACAGTTGATAAAGTTCTTGGCCACTAAGTTGATATTTACGCTCAAAAGGAGTGATCGCTGAAGTTGGCGAATAAGCCGATAATTGACATTGCTTACTTAAAAATCCTACATCTACAAATTCTTTACCTAATAGCTTTTTACCTAAATGCTCTTTTTCTAATAGTTCCTTATCTAAAAGTAATGAAAGAGCGACTTTAAATTCTTCAGCGTAAATTAGCCAGTTAGTTCTAAGCTCTAATGTTCCGCCTAATTCTTTTAAGATAGGAAATATAGGATGGCCATGCCAACGACGTTGAAGATGCTTTTTCTTTGGCCAAGGGTTTGGATAAAGCAAATAATGGCGTTTTACATTCCAACCTGAATTAACGGCTAAGCGCCAGAAATCAATGAGGTTAGCTTGAATGAGAAAAGCATTATCAGGCAGTGTCCATTGATTATTACTCTGAAGCCGGTGTTCAGATTGATCAACACCAAGAACAAAAGCATCGGGAAATTTTGTCGCTAACTGGTAGGTACTCTCCCCGACACCACATCCAGAATCTAAGATAAAATTATGCTGATGCTTTTTATATATCTCATTGGCCTTGTCAAATGCCAGAAGATTAAGTTCAGAAATAGGCTTTTGAAACGGCTGTTGGATGTGCTTTTTCACGATTGCTTCAAGCTCAGGATGTATACCAAGTTGGTTGCTAGTGATTATTCGTGATGATTTCATAGTTTATTTTTAATACCCGAGTATTTAAATCTGGTTCAGGAACTGTTCAGATTCAATCCTTTATATTGTGCTTAAGCTAAAGACATACATTCTAAAGGAGTTTAACCATGTCTGGAATCATAAATTTTATAAAGCAGTCAATAATCATAGTGAGCATTGCAGCTTGCATTCTAAGTTTTTCTGCAGTTTCAGGTGCTGATAAAGGCGCTGAAAAGATAGTTAAGACATCTGTTGGTAAGAACAATAATACCGTACATGAAGTGTTATCAGTATCTGCAAAGAGTAATGTTTCTGAAAATACATCAACGGTTAAACAAAACTCACAGCTAAGTTCTCAATTAAGTTCACAACGTAGTTCTAGCTATAAGGATGTGAGTGAGCCAGGGTTAATGCTTGAACAAAGTATTGGTAGTAAGGAGACTATAAAAAGTAACACTCAAGCTATATCAAACTTAAGGAGTGACAAGCTTTCTAATTCATCCAACTCAGGGCCTATCTATTTTTATTCTGTGGCTGTTGATATGAATTATGATAATGATGGAGATGGCTTTTATTCAGACTTCACCGTAAGTTTTGACGCTGATACCACTTATAACTATGTCACGGTTTATGCAAGCTTATATGTGAGCCTAAATGGTGGTGCTTGGGAACATTATTTCACAACAGACAATTTTGAATTAAATGGCAGTAGCAATTCTGATATCTATGATGTCAGAACCCAATTAACCAATGGATTTCCTCCGGGGAGCTACGATATATTAATCGATCTTTATGATGCCTATGACGATAACTTAGCTGCAACAATCAGCTCTGATACTAACTACGAATTGGCAGAACATTATCTTGAAGATATTACTTATGAAAATAGTA
>JBLHLI010000366.1:0-3094 GCA_047618765.1 Enterobacterales bacterium
GCCATTTTGAGGATTTACTGTTGTAATATTTGCTCCATTTTGTGAAATTGACAAATTAACTTCAGGGGCAATGTTTGCTTCTTGAGACTCAGAACAGCCGTTAGTATCAACAGTCTCATTGATCAAAGTAAAGCTACATAAATCACTTTCATTAATAACCCCATCGTTATCTTCATCATTATCATTGAGAGTGGGTGTATTTTCATCACAAAAGGTATCAGCGTTTGATTCTGTAGCGGTACAATGTGCAATATAGTCCACTTCCATTGTTACTGAGAGCAAGTTTGGATCGATATTTCCACCGAGATTACCTCCCATAGCAACATTTAATAATGCAAACATTGGTTCTTTGTATTGGGCACAGTTAGAAATGTTATGAGATGTCACCATTATTTCATCAATGAAAAATCGAATATTATCTTTATCCCATTCAATGGCATATTTATGCCATTGTTGTACGTCTGTTGCACCATTTGGATAGGAATAACGTTGTTCATTACCACAGCCGGATGTATTAAAAAAATTCGTTATATATGAATTAGGATTCTTGGAATACCACTCCCATACATCAATTTCACCCGCTCCGCGATTAGGCCATTGTACAAAGTCATTGTCACTCGCTATTGGCTGTTCATTAATTCGATTTTCTAACATCCAAAATGCAGGCCAAGACCCCACTTCTAAATTGTTAAATCGGATTCTTGATTCTATACGGCCATATAGAAATTCATTTTTATCTTTACTATTGATCCTGCCTGATGTCCAAGTCTTCACAGTACCACCTAAACCTGGGCAATTGATTAATTGTTTTCTGGCAATGATTTTTAAAACGCCATTTGACACATCAAAGTTTTTATCAATGGAACTATCATCATCGGTATAACATTGAACTTCATTGTTATAGTTAGCTTGAGTTTGAGCCGTCCAATTGTTCCAGTCTACCTCGGTACCTTCAAATCTATCGATCCATTGAATTTCCCAACCAGCCATGACTGGCATCGTTACGTTCATCAATACAAAGATCACAATGATCAATTTATTTAACAATAAGTGCCTTATATAATTAACCTTTGAGTTAATTGTTAAAATAAAATCAGCACAGTTAATGTTCTTTATTAGTTCTTTCATTTAATACCTTTAAATTGTTATTCCGTTATTGGCTAATTATAGTTAAGAAAAACAAAAATTGACAGCGCTGTCATCTATATTGAGTAATGGCTGGAAATTAATATAAGAATTATTAGCTGTCACTGTGTTGTGACCCAGTTAAACTCCTAGACTTGGAGAATATTTCATGGATGATAAATACACACCATCACTTTACAATTTTAAAAAGTCTGCAACTCATCACTTTAAGTGCCTTGTACTTATTATCTTCGACTCTACTTGCCTTCACTGAAGATAAAAAACTACTGCCATCGATAAAGGTTTTATCTGGTACAGCCTAACTGTCCACATGGATGCGGAACAAATATCAGAACAGCTAATGAAAGAGAAGCAAGCTATCGGAATTGCTACCTTATACCGTTATCTTAAACAACATGAATCAAGTGAAGTAGTATTACAGGCTTAATCCTATGTTCAGGAGAGAAAATCACATCCTTTGATATACATTCTTATGGCGGCTAACGTCTGCGAAGCGGTCAATTCAGTTATCGATTAATAGTATAGTTATGACTTTCTAAAAGGAATATTTACAAATAACCAGTGTAACTATGAAGATGTGTAAACCTAATTTAAAAAAAACTTTCCTCTATAGTTAATACATCTCCGGGAAAAATAGGCGAATCCATAGAGACCTTAATTTTTTTCTGACTATTATCATTAGCCCGTATCACATAAATACTACTTTGAGATGCTCTTTCAGAAAAGCCTCCGGCAAGCGAAACAGCTTTTCTAACAGTTAAGCCGGTTTGATATGGAAAACCTCCTGAATTATTTACCTCTCCATCAATAAAGAAAGGACGATATTCAACCACTGATACCTGAACACTAGGATTTCTAAGGTAATCACCTTCTAATCCTTTGGTTATAAGTGATTCTATTTGTCTAACAGTTAAACCTCCGATCTGGATCTCATTTAAATATGGATAATTAATAATTCCCGAATCAGCAAGTAAGATCTCAAGAGATAGGTCCTCCTGATCAAAGACTTTGATAAAAATTCTATCTCCACTAGCCAAACGATAATAAGAATTATCTATTTTTTCAAAATTAGATTGCTGAGGGTTAACTAGAGGTTGTTGGTAACTCTCTTTTGGCTTTGGATTTCCTGAGCAGCCAGAAAAGATCATTAATATAAAGGTATAAAAAATAAAATTCCTTTTCATGCTTTCATTCCTACTTTGTGATGATTCAACTCTTAACATACTACTTTAGCTATAGAGTCTAAGCAATAGGCATCATTTCAATAGATGCTGATTTTAGATTAATCTCAACGGCAGTTGATCGAACAAAGGATACATTAGGCTACCCCTCAGGTTTTAATAAACTCTCCCTTATATTCTTCCATTCCGCCATGCATATCACGACGTCCATTAGACATAGCAAATCGTTTGCAGGGCTTACCTGCGCTTCTAGTGTGTGCTCCACAGAAAAACTCTGGCTCATGGAGTGGTCCGTTCCATTTCTTCATTTATCCCCCCCCCTACATCGTATGATAGTGTAAGTATTAATTACATCAATTCATTATCTAAGACATCCTCCATTTCTGTGACAAATTCTGATATTACACTCAAGCCTAGTAACAGTTTTAAATGGCGCAGAGATATTATCTGAATTGAAGGTAAAACCTTCCCGATTCAGTACGTAGCGTCGACCGTAATGCACTCAGTAGATTGATTGAACAACAAATGACATCGAAAGGATATCGTATAGTAGCTGGACAACAAGAATAAGACTACGAAATGATTGCAGCCGTGATTTTAGGCGATTCAGAACAAGGAAAAGCAATAGAGTAATTAGCTAGGTTGTATCCTGAACTAGGTGGTAATACTGTTAACCTCGAAAAGGGTACGTTAATGTTTGGAATTGCTTACCCTGGAAGTAGACGATTATTATGGCGAAGTGCTATACAAGCCTTTATTGCTGAAGA
>JBLHLI010000367.1:0-3071 GCA_047618765.1 Enterobacterales bacterium
CACTGAGCCAGCTCTGTTTGCAGATGAAACAGAAACCATGGCAGAAACTTATGCGCGCATTAATGGAATACGCACACCCTCTGTTGATATTCAATTTGATGATGAATGGACCGATGGGACATTAAGAACTAAAGATGCTAGTTTCTCTTATAATTATAGTGCCTTGAATACTCCAGCCCCAACAAGTCTAAGCTGTATGACCAATTGGTCGGCCGATTGTCGAATTACCATTAATTATGTCGATGTCATTCAGCCTATCTGGGAGTTAAGTCGCCAAGTTTTAGATGTCGATGATATAACTGTGCTTGAAGACAATACCTGTACTGGTTGTCATAATCCTATGGATGATATGGGTGTCGTTCAGATTCCGGCTGCTCAACTCGATTTGAGGGGGGCTCCATCGACAGATGATCCTGACCTGTTAACGTCTTATCGTGAGTTATTATTCAATGATAATGAACAGGAAATAATTAATGGCGCTATACTTGACCGATTAATCCCACTTTTGGATGTCAATGGAGACCCTGTTTTTGAGGTCGATGCTAACGGCGATTTAATATTGGATATCAATGGCGATCCTATTCCTGTGATGGTTACAGTAGGAATTTCAGCACCACTTAGGGTAGCTGGGGCTTTATCAAGTCCAAGATTATTTGACTTAGTTGAAGCAGGTGGTACACACTTTGGTTGGTTAACAGCAGCTGAAATTAAATTAATTACTGAATGGTTGGATATTGGTGGTCAAAATTATAATAATCCGTTTGACGTTCCACCTAATTGATCTTGGGATTAACCTGAGCAATGAATGACTTAAATAAGGATATTTTTTGAAGATTGTCCGACTTTATCTCAGCCTTTTAATGGTCGCTCTATACTGTTCGACCCTTGAAGCTGCTGAAGAGTATACTCAGTTAAGGGTGATTGATCCTTACCTTGAATTACATACCGGACCTGGACGAGGCTTTCCGATTTTTTATGTAGCTGAAGCCGGTGAATGGATCGAAATATTAAAAAGTAAAACCAGTTGGTATAAAGTCAGATTAAGTAACCAAAAGTTAGGTTGGGTGAAACGAGAACAATTAAAGAAAACCCTAACAGTTGATGGCGAAGTGGCTGTTATTGATGACCCCGACTTTCAGGAATATTTAGACCGAAGTTGGGAGATTGGCGTTCTTACTGGTGATTTTGAAGGTGCCTCACTAATTTCAATGTATGGTGGTTATCACTTTACTAAAAACCTTTCCACCGAGGTATCTTTATCCCAGGTACTTGGAAATTTCTCAGAGATACGCATGGCTACAATGAATGTTATCAATGAACCGTTTCCTGAACTGCAACCCTTTAAGTGGTTGCCCTATGTAGAAGATGTACAGATGTCACCGTATTTTGGAATAGGTGTGGGAGTAATGGAAACATTACCCAGAGCGACATTGGTGCAGACCATTGATCGTACGGATAACCTGACTTTTGTAACCTCAGGTTTAAAATTTTATTTAACCCGCAGGTTTTTATTACGATTGGAATATAGAAAATTTGTCGTATTAACAGACCGCAATGAAAATGAAGATGTTGAAGAATGGAAACTAGGATTCAGTATATTTTTTTAGGATTGGCACTACTTGCTATGCCATCAGTTAATTTGCTTGCAGCAGAACCACAAGAGCAAACAATTGAACAGGATAGTGTGGAATGGGAAGAAGCTTCTCAACTCGTAGAGCCTGAAATAGAACGCACCAAGGTTGATATTGCCGATATTGATGCACTTGATTTAGAAATAGGTGCTTTCTTTGGCATGATGAATGTTGAAGATTTTGGCACTAATCCAGTGTCTGGGATTTCTCTAGCCTATCATGTGACAGAAGATATCTTTGTTGCTGCAAGTGTTGGTCAAACCGACACAGATCAAACAAGTTTTGAGGTGATTACTGGTGCAAGGTTATTAACAGATAGTGAACGCGAACTAGTCTACTATGATTTAAGTGTAGGCTTGAACTTACTCCCCGGAGAAGGTTTTATTGGTGAGAGTTATGCTTTTAATAGTTCGTTTTATGCCATAGCAGGCATTGGTAGTACAAAGTTCGCCGGCGATCAACGATACACAGTTAATGTAGGGGCGGGCTATAGGGTTGTGGCAATGGATTGGTTAGCATTTCACATAGAAGTGAAAGACCGTATCTTTGATATTGATATTTTAGGTGCCGACAAAACAACCCATAACATTAATTATAATGTTGGTTTTAGCATATTTTTCTAGAAAATAAATACTTCAAATAGAATAAAAATTGGTGAAAAAATGTATATAAAAAAATTAATTAAGCAGCTGCTTATTGTTAGTTTGTTGTTAAATATCAGCGCTCAAGCTGCGACAGAAGCGCTGCCAATGAAAGATTTTACTTTGAAAAGTCGAGCTGGAGATAATGTTCGATTAAAAGAGTTATCAGGCGATGTGATCTTAATTAATTTTTGGGCATCTTGGTGTGGTCCCTGTCGTAAAGAACTACCTAAACTTGAAGAATTACATCAAAAATATAAAGATTTAGGAGTAACGATATTAGGTATTAATATTGATGCTAATACTGAACTCTCTAAAAAATTATTAAAAGAATTTCCAGTCAACTTTACAATATTATATGACCCAGAAAATACCGTTAGTGATGATTATGAAATCCAATCAATGCCCAGTACTTTTTTAGTCGATAAAAAAGGCCTATTTCGTTATAGGCATAATGGTTATTTACCGGGTTATGAAGATAAATATGATGAACAAATTAAACAACTTTTACGAGAGTGATATGAAAAAAAATAGTATTTATAAACTACTAGTCATCGCTATAAGTTTGCTTATATTACCAGGTTGTTCAAGTATGAAACCTTGGGTGAAAGCTTATGAGCGACAAAATTTAGCGGATCCCATCATGGCTGCCAATCGTCATGCAATATCGAGCGCTTATTTACACCATGTCTATGAAGCCAGAGAAGGCTCGAGAGGAGCTGTTGGAAGTGGTGGCGGAGGTTGTGGTTGTAACTAATGATTATTCGATTTAGAAATCTTTTCACAATAGGCCTTTTCT
>JBLHLI010000368.1:0-3067 GCA_047618765.1 Enterobacterales bacterium
TTAGAAACTTCTTTAGAGAGTGCGACTTCTTCACCAACAGGTAATTCAGACGCTTCATAAAAACGATTAGTTCGCATCTTAACAATTGCCACTGATTATATTTCTTATGGGCGGCTCATTGATTACTGCGAGTTGTTCTTTAAGCCCTAATATTTGATTTTCCCAATAACGGTGCTCTGCAAACCATGGAAAATGATGTTGAAAACTGGGATCAGGCCATCGACGTGCAAGCCAGGCAGAATAATGAATCATCCTCAGGCTTCGTAATGGTTCAATAAGTTGTAATTCTCGTTTATCAAAATCTCGAAACTCTTGATAACCCTCAAGTAATATTTCGATGCGCTCGTTCATGGTTTCTGAATCACCGCCGAGCAACATCCATAAATCTTGTATTGCTGGACCATTACGACTGTCATCAAGATCAACGATATGTGGTCCATCATCGGTCCAAAGAATGTTTCCAGGATGACAATCACAATGAGTACGTATAATCTGAGTATCACTACGCTCCTTGAAAACAGCTTCTGAAGCCTCTAAAACTTGAGAAGCTATGGTTTCATAGGCTAATTTTAAAGCTGAGGGAATATGCGAACCCTGCTTTAAAAACGCTAAGGGCCCAGTACCATAGGTTGAGCAATTAATTTCAGGACGATGTTCAAACTGCTTAAGTGCACCAATGTTATGGATCCTTGCCATATAACGACCAAGCCATAATAAATGACGCTCATCATCAAGCTCTGGTGCTCGTCCACCATGACACTCAAACAAGCTAAAACGATAATTTCCCCAGCGTTGTAAGGACAAACCATTACTTAGAATAAGTGGCGCTACAACGGGAATTTCAGCATCCGAAAGTTGTTGACTGAATTCATGCTCCTCAGCGATTTCTGCATCAGACCAACGATTGGGTCTGTAAAACTTAGCGACCAGTTTATTGCCATCCACATCAATCACTCGATAAACTCTATTTTCATAAGAGTTTAAGGTTAGCATTGAGCCATCGAGTTCAATGCCAAGTGACTCTATGGCATCAAGAACTGCATCGGGGGTAAGCTTGTAATAATCTTGCTCTTGATTAAGTTGCTCAGACACGTATTGAAGTCCAATTTTTATTTGTCCACAATTTGATATAAATGAACGATTGAATACCACGATAGAAGGCTTGGACTAGCCATATAGATGTCAATCCAAAACCGAATACAGGACCTAAAAGCCAGGCTAGAGGTAAAAATAACAACCACTGCATACCCATAGAAACTTTCATAACAACTTGCGTGGCTCCAGCGCCCATTAGTGCGCTCATCATCACCATGCCTAGTGCTTCAAGAGGTAAGTTGATAGCGAGTATCTGTAGTGGAACAATGGCTGTTTGTAAGGCTTTATCTTCGACCAGAAAAATCGACAGTATAGGCTCAGGAAAAAATAACATCGGTAGGGCAATCAATGAAATAGCCAACATTGCTATGACGCTTACATCCCAAGCCCACTGATAGGCATCACCAGAATTTTCTTTACCGAGCGCCTCAGATACCAGTGTTGAGGCACTCATGCCAAAGGCAATACAGGGCAGAATTGCTACCAGGGTTAGGTTAGTAAGGACGTTGGCTGCGGCAAGAGAATCGGTACTAACTTTGCCGATGATCCAGAACAACATTGAGAAACCAGCTGCAAAGAAAAACTGTTGAACAGAAGTCGGTATAGATAATTTAACCATTTGTTTAACGGATAACATACTGGGTAGACCGTGCATAAATCCGAATTTATGGCCTTTATTTAAACACAACATAAAATGACAAGCGCAACCTAATATCATGGAAATAGTCGTACCGAGTCCTGCGCCTTGTATACCCATCACTGGAAAGCCAAAATTACCAAAGATGAGAGTATAATTGAGCAAGATGTTGATTGAATGCATTCCCAGAAGCACCCACATGTAATATTGGGTGAGTTTTACGCCACTCCAAAAGCCTCGGAAGCAAAAATTACAAGCAATTGCCCAAACGCCTACGAGTCGCATCTCCATATAAGGCACTGCTTCGGCGATGACTTTAGGATCATCAATAATGAACTGCAGCGTATGAGGTGCTAGGAAATAGAGAAATATTGACGTGGGCACTGCAAAAATCATATTAAGCAGTAGACTGCCATTAAGGGGAACAGCTGCTTCGCTTTCTCGTCCTTCACCGATTCGTCTAGCAACTATAACCTGTACACCAGTGGCTAGTCCCATGAAAAGCGATACCGCTAAAAAGTTTAAAAAGCTACTGATACCAACGGCTGCCATAGCGGCTGAGCCTAAATGACCAACCATAGCGGCATCAACTAAATTTAAAATGTTTTGAGATATCATCGCACCGATAATCGGTACAGATATGGAAATAACTTGACGTGAGCGAGCACGTTCAGGAATAAATCGTTTCATTTAGTCATTAATTCTTAGCATAGGATAAACTTCAATGGTGACTTAGGAGATTATTTTAATGGCGATAGTATACCTTAAGAGGCTTTTAACGTCCTTGCTATTATCCAAACTTCAATAATTTCTACGCCGGCATTTTTTAAACAAGTGCATATACTGCGCATTGTGGCGCCGGTTGTAAATATATCATCGATGATTGCAACTTTTTTTGGGACAGTTGCCTTTACCTCAAACAGTTGCTCGGCATTGCGTATTCTTTGTTGTTTTGTGAGTAGGTGCTGTACTTTTGCTTCTTGGCTACGAACAACCACAAGGTTGTTAATGGTTAACTTAAGCATCTTTGCTAAGGGAAGGGCAATCTCATTTGCTTGATTATATCCTCTTTCTAGTAGGCGACTAGAGTGGAGGGGGACCGGTATTAGTATCAAGTCTGGGTCATAGCCCTGCAGTAGAGTTTGTTGAGCGAAGAGTTGACCAAGGGTTTTAAAGACAGCTAAATTATCATTAAATTTACCTTTTTGAATAAGTTCTTTGAGCGGTGTTTGATAGGTTGATAAATAACGAAATTTATCCCAAATTGGATTTTCATGTTCTAAGATCTGATTAGCTTGTTCAAGATTGTTAGCATGAACAAGGCCAGTACATGCC
>JBLHLI010000369.1:0-3059 GCA_047618765.1 Enterobacterales bacterium
ACAATTAGTTAATCGATTAGCCGTTCAGGTGGGTGGTAAAGGTGGTGGACGCCCAGATATGGCTCAGGCCGGTGGCAGTCAACCTGAAAACCTCAACAAAGCCTTGGAAGATTTGATTAATTGGTTTGAAGCTGAATTAAGCTAAATTATAGTTAATAGACAATTCTCCTATATCACCTACGAAAAGTACCCAATTATCAATTATCCGACTAAGCTGACGTTTTAAGAAAGCTAAGACAAATGTTTACCCAATTTAGCATTTTTTTGTTGCCTAGATGGTGAATAACTGTAGAATGTCGTTTTTTTATAAGACCTAGATATATTGCTATCTAGGTTTGTTTTCTATAAATATGAACTATAGTTATATTATGTAGTTTGTTGTCAGAAGTAAGAATTTAATTCAAGGAGATTTACTATGTTAATCTTGACTCGTCGTGTTGGAGAAACACTGATGATTGGAGATAACGTTACAGTCACAGTTCTGGGCGTTAAGGGCAATCAAGTTCGAATCGGTGTAAATGCACCAAAAGAAGTGTCCGTTCATAGAGAAGAAATCTATGTAAGGATCCAAGAAGAAAAAGAACAGAAAGTTCAAAATGAACAAAATGAACAAAATGACGATGAAATTAACGGTAATAACTAAGTTAAAGATTAAACTTCTTCCTATCTGATTAATCTTTAACCATTATAAATACTTCTTAAAATAATCCTGCTTATTTCTATTGCATTTTCTACCCAATGAGGTATATTGCTCGCCTTGTGTGGAGAGGTGGCCGAGTGGCTGAAGGCGTGCCCCTGCTAAGGGTATATAGGTGAAAGCTTATCGAGGGTTCGAATCCCTCTCTCTCCGCCATTTTTTCTATCAAATAGTGCCTTTCATGACACTATATAAAGCTACCCCCTACAATACATCCCAACTAAGCGTACTCAAGAATGGGGCCTAAACGTCCAGTGTTGAAAGAACGCGATCGATTGTTCTGGGTGTTCTTGTCACGTATCTGGTTAGGCTGGCGAAATACAATCATGATAGTCCAACCAGACACAGTAGTAGTTGGCACAAAAAAGCTTATAATAAAAAGGGCCAACGTCAACCCACTCTGGGGTGCTCCCAGGATTCATGGAGAATTACTGAAACTTGGAATAGAAATATCAGCGCGAACGGTCTCAAGACGGTATTTTTGGAATTAGTTTTAAGAAACGTCTCCAATCGATGGGAATCGAAGAGGTGCTAATAGCCTTTCGCAGCCCTTGACAAAACGCCTATGTCGAACGACTTAATGGTAGTATACGCAGAGAATGTACAGACCATATCATCGTGCTAAGTGAGAACCATCTTCGGACAACACTTCGAGCTTATTTCAAATATTATCACATTGATAGAACACACCTTGGCCTTGAGAAAGCTGCTAAAATTACCCCTATTAGGTGCTCTTCATCATCGATATGAATGGGCACAAGCTGCATGACAAATATTACCATTGATCTAAAATGTGTAGTAATGTAGGCTCAATGCTTCTCATCAACTGGTCTGATCAGCTAATAGACTTAGCATTAAACAGCGAACACTCTCTTAGACAGTAGTACAGCAAATCTAAATAAAAGATAAAAAATAAAAAGTAAAAACTATCAAATACATACAACAATAACAATTGAGGACTAATCAATGATAAATATAAAACACTCAATACTCACAAGATTTAGACCATTTAAATGTCTTTATATCATGGGATTTTTATTTACTCTTTCTCTTCCAGCAACAGCTGCCGATCCAATAAATAACAATGAAATGATTAACAATCTCAGTGGGGCGTCTAGAAGCCAAATATTTTACACTTTAACGGTTCCCGCCAACGCAACTGATTTGAGTATAGATATTTCTGGTGGAACCGGAGACGCCGATCTGTACGTAAAATTTGGCAATAGAGTATCACGCAAAAAGTGGGACTGCCGACCTTATCTCTCCGGTAATGACGAAACATGTGAATTTAGTACTGCGCAAGAAGGTAAGTATCAGATCATGATACGCGCTTCGTCCGCATACTCAGATCTCACACTGACTGCTAGCTTTACAGATGCTAGTAGTCCTCCACCGCCACCACCACCACCGCCAGTAAGCAATATTCAAAATACTGCAGCTGCTGGTGATAGTATCACTATGGCATTTGCTGCAGATTGTACAGGTAATGTATGGTGGTGGGATTTGTTGTGTCTTGTAGGCGGCGATCAACCACATCATTCATGGTTTGATGGTGATTCCTCTAATGTGAACAGTATTCATGACCGATATAAAGCGCTTGATGTATCAATCACTGCAAACAAAGATGCGGCTATGACTGGTGCTGAAATGTCAGGTGACCTCTCTCAAGGTACTGAGCCAAACTTTGCTGAACAGGCTGCCAACATAGTGGCTCAATCACCAACCCCCGATCATGTTGAAGTTATTTTAGGTGGCAATGACATTTGTAATCGAAACTGTACCGATCCGGCTAATTGTGATAATCCTCTTTACTCAGATGGGCACTGGCGAAATGCAGTAAGGGATGGACTAGATACACTAGTAGCGGGTTTACCTGAAGGTTCAACTGTACAATTGGGCAGTGTACCAAGAGTACAAAACCTACGCCAAGCAGGTTTAGATAAGCAAGCTGGTGTATATGGAATTGCTTGTGAGTCTATGTGGTCTAGTTATGATGTTTGCCAAATAGTAACAGCCGGTGGCACTTACAATGGCGAAACTTCGGCTCAACGTATAGCGGCTGTATCTGCAACTCAACAGAGTTATAACGCCATTCTTGCAGAAGAAGCAGCTGCATATAACAGTAATTCAATCGGCCAAAACCCAAGAGGCATTGAAGTCGTCTCTGAATATGTTGACGAAAATACGTCATCGGCGGGTACATTTGAATTTACTGCGGATAACATTGATGGAGGTGATTGTTTTCACCCTAATGTTTCAACCCAAAGTACCATTGCTGATTTCATGTGGAATGCGAATAACGACAAGCCGTAAAGCGTAAAATCGAGTCAATATAGACCAAGACTCAATTAGGACAAAAGTG
>JBLHLI010000370.1:0-3034 GCA_047618765.1 Enterobacterales bacterium
TTCTCTTTGAAGTGTATTACATCGGTAATTTTATATGCCGGCTATGGTTTTTACTAATACCTGTTAAATTGAATTTTTGTAGCAATTTAAAATCCGATTATGTGTTGTTAAGAATAACCTCAAATGAAGTAATGACATGTTTAATTTCTTGTTCTGTCATTTGAGGATATAACGGTATACTTATAGCCTCTGAGTAATATTTTTCAGCTTCTGGAAAATCACCTTCTTTAAATCCGAACTGCTTATAATAGGGTTGTAGATGAATCGGAATATAATGTAAGTTAACCCCAATTCCTTTTACCTTTAAGCTCGAATAAACATCTTTATGACTAATATTTAACCCTTCTAACTCAAGTCTCACGATGTATAAATGCCGTGAAGACATACTATTACTATTTTGCAATGGTAATTTCAATGGCAAAGATTGTAGTGCCTTGTCATATATAGCGGCTATTGTATTTCTTTTTATAACAAATTCGTTAAGTCGACTCAATTGACTGAGGCCTAGTGCCGCTTGAATATCAGTCATTCGATAATTGTAACCTAATAGAACTTGCTGATAATACCAATCGCCATGTGTTTTCTCAGTCATCAATTTATCATTTCTAGTGATCCCATGACATCTGAATAACATCATTTTTTCTGCGAGTTCAGTATTATTAGTCGTTGCCACACCACCTTCAGCTGCGGTTATTATTTTTACAGGATGAAAACTAAATACAGTGATATCACTAAACTGACAACTTCCTATCTTTTGTCCTTTGTATTCAGAACCTATTGCATGGGAAGCATCTTCAATGATTAAGAAATTATATAACTTGGATAGCTTATAAATTTCAACCATTTCACAAGGTTCACCAGACAGATGTACCAATATCAGTACTTTGGGAATTTGTAAATCATGCTCTTTTGCGTAACACAACTTTGCTGCTAACTTATCCGAGCAAAGGTTATAAGTAAGAGGATCAATATCGACAAAATCAACCTTCGCACCACAATATAAAGCACAATTAGCAGAAGCAACAAAGGATATCGGCGTAGTCCACACCAAATCACCCTCTCCCACATCTAATGCAAGACAGGCGATATGAAGAGCTGAGGTGGCACTGTTAACAGCAATGACATGCTTGACATCACATTTCTCTTGTAGAGCCTGTTCAAATGCAGGTACCTTAGGCCCCTGGGTTAAAAAACCCGATTTAAGTACTTCAACGACTGCATCAATATCTTGTTGATTAATATCTAGTTTACCATAATGAATCATAATATTATTTGAGCATCCATTTTCATTGAAATTATTAATGTGAAATTAAATTCAGATTTATAAAATTTTATTACAGGAGATAGAGAATAATGATTATCATTTTCTATAATTAATTGTAAATGAGCACCTAGTCATAGTATTTTTATATCATTAATCATTAATCAGTAGCAATTAATAATGATTAAATAGCAGTAATTTTACATTTATGGAAAAATAATTTTTGAAATGTTCAATATCCCTATAAATTAGATATTATTGTTATTAATAATCAACAAATCTCATTTATTTATAATTTTTTTCACCTTCGAGCAGGTTAATGTTCTTTATATTTGTAACTATTAATATTTTTTTTCACTTCCATGTTGTCGATTATCAAAGACTGAGCTATATATAGTAGTAATTCATACTTTAATTAATAAAAAGGAAGAATATAAGTGGCACTTATACTAGCAATTGATGATGCACGTACCATGCGCGAATTAGTCAGGACAATTTTAGAGTCTGAAGGTCATACTGTACTTACAGCAAATGATGGAACCACAGGTGAACTTCTAGCCAATGAGCATAAAGCAGATTTGGTGATCACCGATATCAACATGGATGAAATGGACGGCATAACCTTAGCAACCAATTTACGTAAATTGGATAATTATAAAACGATACCGATTCTAATGTTAACAACTGAGATGAGTGATGAAAAAAAATCTGAAGCTAGAGCAGCTGGAGCTTCAGGTTGGTTAAATAAGCCATTTAGTCCTCCAAAGCTAATTGGTGCTGTGAATAAGTTACTCGACCGCTGAATAAATTACTCGATCATTAACTAATTGAGCTCTCCCCAATACAAAGGTACAATTTTTCTAGTTGAAGATAACCGTGTAAATCAAATGCTTATTGAGTCTTTTTTTCTTGCTTTAACTGCCCATCAGGACCCTAGTATTCATCGACTTTGTAAAGAAGCTAAAATGAATGGCTAGATAATAAAACCTCTTACCATGAAAACTCTGGTTGCAGAGCTAGATAAACACTTTCTTTAATCGAGATTTTTTTCTGCTGGAAAAAAGCCCACATTGCCTTCCAATTCTGACATTAACCAAGCAAAACTAACATAGGCTGCTACATTCTGAGTAAGACTATCAGGATCGATTTTATCAAGGGTATCATTACTAGTATGATGATAATCAAAATAATCTGTTCCATCTTGACTTAAGTTAACTACAGCCATGCCAGCCATCCGTGAATGTATAATATCTGGTCCACCGCCCGCTTTATTATTTCCACGTTCAATGCCTAGAGGAGCTAAAACTTGATGAATTTGATCGGCCACAATCAATGAAGATTCTTTAAACTTTGTTGAAAACTTCCATATCTTTCCTGCACCAAAATCAGACTCTGCACCAACGATATAATTCTGTAACTCGTCCTTATGGGCTCTAGCAAATTCTTTTCCACCAAATAATCCTTGTTCTTCATTGGCAAAAAGAACAACTTTAATAGAACGCTTCGGTGCTTCAGGCATTCTCTTTATTAACTCTCCTGCAGCCATAACAATCGCAACCCCTGCCCCATCATCAATTGCACCAGTACCTAAATCCCAGGAGTCTAAATGCGCACCTATTAAGACATACTCTTTGGGGTATTTTGATCCTGTAATTTCTCCCACAACGGTATAAGATGTGTAATCTTCACCGGTTTTAGAGCCAAGTGTCATGTTAATAACTACAGGTTGCTTTCTTTGTAACATGTTCAAGATCAAATCAGCATCAGGATTAG
>JBLHLI010000371.1:0-3032 GCA_047618765.1 Enterobacterales bacterium
ATTTTGAACTGTCCTTCCTCAACTTTAAAACCATCGCAGTCTGGATTATTACCACAGACATGAAGTTTTCGAGATTCGTCGATCAGATAACTTTCCATAGCTGTTGAACAAATGGGACAACGTTCTTTTGCCATCAAGCTGCTAGTTTCAGCATCTTCATCATCTTCAACAGAAACAGCTTCTTCTCCAGCTGTTAAGTTTAAGGTCTTCTTACAACGTTCCTTTGGTGGCAAGGCGTAGCCTGTACAACCTAGAAATACGCCAGTCGAAGCGGTTCTTATTGACATGTTCCTTGAGCAATCGGGGCACTTAACATCAATTTCAACAGGATCGTTTTGACGCATCCCATCATCTGTATCTGAATCTGCTTTGGCTAAATTAACAGTAAATGTTTCATAAAACTCATTAAGGGTATCTTTCCAAGCAACTTTACCCGCTGCAATCGCATCGAGTTGTTCTTCCATGGTTGCAGTAAAGCTATAATCCATCAGATCAGTGAAATTTTCACTGAGTCTATCGGTAACAATTTCGCCCATTTTTCTGGCATGAAATCGTTTATTCTCCAAGCGAGCATAACCTCTATCTTGAATGGTAGTAATAATACTTGCATAGGTAGAAGGTCTGCCGATACCTCTTTTCTCTAATTCTTTTAC
Organism: Enterobacterales bacterium; assembly: GCA_047618765.1. GTDB lineage: Bacteria > Pseudomonadota > Gammaproteobacteria > Enterobacterales. Next base: position 654 of record JBLHLI010000371.1, read on the forward strand.
CAAACTGGCTTCACTAAAACGCGCTGGTGGCTTTGTAAAATGTTGCTTAGGATCAAGTTTAATTAAATCAAGCACTTCACCGACAGCAAGGTCAGGAATGACAATTTCATCATCCTTCTTTTTCACTTGAGTTTGAACTCTTGTCCAACCATCAAAGCGAAGTACTCGGCCGCGTGCCGTTAAATTATAATCACCGGCTTTAACGTTTAACGTTGAAGCATCGTATTGAGCACGTGTCATTTGGCAAGCTACAAACTGTCGCCAAATTAATTCATAAAGTCGTTGAGCATCTCTTTCCTGATCTGATAATGACGCTGAAGTACGTGTAACGTCAGAAGGTCTAATTGCTTCATGAGCTTCTTGAGCTCCACCTTTATTACCATAGAGAATAGCGTCGTCAGGTAAATATTTACTTCCAAACTCTTCTTTGATGTATTCACGACAGCTGCTAACGGCATCTTGGCTTAGTGCTGTTGAATCGGTACGCATATAAGTAATATAACCGGCTTCATAAAGCCTTTGCGCCATGGCCATGGTTTTCTTCACACCGAAACCTAAACGTGTGCTGGCGGCTTGCTGAAGAGAAGAAGTAATAAAAGGCGCTGAAGGTTTAGAGCTTGTTGGCTTATCAGTCCTTTCAGATACCACATAAGTCTGCTTATTTAAATAGTCGACACTTGCCATAGCAGTAACTTTATTATCAGGTCGATATTTTTCAGTTAAATGCTTATTGACCTGCATACGCAGATTGTCATCTGATTTATTTAAACCTAAGTCGGCGTGGAGTTCCCAATATTCTTCAGGATTAAAGGCTCGAATTGAACGTTCTTTTTCTGTGACCAGTTTAACTGCGACAGATTGAACTCGGCCAGCGGATAATCCTCTTGCAACTTTTTTCCAGAGTAACGGCGAGACCATAAAACCAACAATACGATCTAGAAATCTTCTAGCTTGCTGAGCATTAACGTAATTAATATCAACATCACTGGGTTCTTCGAAGGCACCCTGTATCGATTTTTTTGTTATTTCATTAAACACAACGCGTTTAAAACGTTCTGGCTCACCACCAATGATTTCTTGAAGATGCCAAGCTATAGCTTCTCCCTCTCTATCCAAATCCGTCGCGAGATATATTATGTCAGCTTTTGCAGCAAGCTTTTGTAACTCACTAACAACTTTTTCTTTGCCAGGTAATATTTTGTAATCTGCTTTCCAGTCATTACCAGGATCAATCCCCATCCTTGCAATTAAAGCAGCTTTAGCTTTTTTAGCCTTATGCTTTATCTTTTGAGCAGGAGAGAGTTTTCGTGTTATTGCGGCTGCTTTAGCTCGTGCTTTAGCATCAACAGGTTCTTTACTTCCTGCAGTGGGTAAATCACGAATGTGGCCGATGCTAGACTTTACAACAAAGTCGTTGCCTAAATACTTATTTATGGTCTTGGCTTTTGCCGGTGACTCTACGATTACTAAAGATTTTGTCATTATTATTTATAGCTGCCTGTAAATATAGTTGTAAATTCCACTTCTCTCATCCATGCATATATAGAGACTTGCAGAGACGCGGTCAAGTTAAATCACTAACTAATTGATATATTTATTTTAATTACATTATAAAAAAGAGACTGCTTTTGTCACTAGCACTCTCTAAAACTACTCATTGGCGGTCTCGAAATAACACTTCGAGCAGCCATATTTCCAGCAACACTAATGATGATAATTCCGCTTAGAGGTCCAGCAATCCATAACCAACCATGGAGACTAAAAGGCAAATTAAAAGCATATTCATAAAGTCCGTAAGCCACAAGCTCAGTCCCAGCTGCTGCCATCAGTCCTGCCAATAACCCTAATAAGCTAAACTCTGTCATTAAGCTCCTTCTTAAATAAGTACGACTTGCACCTAAGGTTCTTAAAACAGTAGATTCGAAAATTCTTTCATCCATCGTTGATTGAATAGTAGCAAGTAATACCATTAGTCCGGCAATGATCACAAATAATAAAATGTATTCAACCGCTAAACTCACCTGTTCAATTATTCTTTGCACCTGTTGTAAGATGGCATCAAGTTCAAATAATGTTACAGCTGGAAACTGTTCAACAAGTCCTGCTAACTGATTTTTGTTTTCAGTGCCTAAGTAGAAACTAGTCATCCAATCGGCAGGCATATCTTTAATTTCATCATTGCTAAACATAACCATGAAATTTGGTTTAAAAGAATCCCACTTAACGGACCGAAAACTGGTAATTTCTCCTTTGTAGATTCTACCGCCAGTATCAAACTCTAGTACATCACCTAATTTCAAACCCAGTCGCTCAGAAAATTTCTGCTCTAAGCTAATAGCAGGTAGACCAGATTTAGTCGTCTCAGGGCTCCACTCTCCC
>JBLHLI010000372.1:0-3022 GCA_047618765.1 Enterobacterales bacterium
ATGATGTCAGGTTTTAAGGCTAAAGCCTCCTGCGTACGGTTAATATTAATGTCCTGCGCTCCGTTTTCTGGCTCTTTAAACATTTGCGAACCTCCAGCTCCACAACAGAATGATTTACGCTTACTTCTTTTCATTTCTACTAAATCCACTCCTAATGATTTTATCAATTCCCTAGGAATATCATACACATTATTGGCTCTACCCAAATAACAAGGATCGTGATAAGTTATTTTAGTTCCCTTTAAATTTCCTGTTACTTTTAGCTTTCCTTGAGCTAAAAGTTCGGCAATAAACTCAGTGTGATGCTGCACTTTATAATTCCCACCCAAGCCTTTATATTCGTTTTTAAGCGTATTGAAAGAATGAGGGCAAGTGGTTACAATTCTTTTTACATTATATCCGTTCATCACCTCAATATTCATCATGGCTTGCATCTGGAACAAAAACTCATTTCCTGAACGCTTAGCCGCATCTCCACTTGATGATTCTTCAGTACCTAAAACACCAAAATTAACGTTTGCCTTATTCATAATTCGAACAAAAGCACGAGTAATCTTTTTTGCTCTATCATCAAAACTACCAGCAGAACCTACCCAAAAAAGAACATCAGCTTCTTTTCCCTCAGCCATAAACTCTGCCATTGTTTTTACTTGTAATTCACTCATAATATTATGATTTAAAAACTTGAATAGACGCCTCTTTCTCAACCAAATCAGTAAACTTACCATCAAATCTAGTTGCTCTTACAATATGATTATCTACCCAATGATAATTACCTCCTCTAGGTTTTCCCATTAAAAGACCATGATATTTAAATCCATTTTCTTTTAGCCAAACTTCAGTAATGGCTCTATGTTCCTCCACTCTTGAAGTGAAAAAAGTAACATAATGCCCTTGCTTATACCACTTATTTAGCGTTTCTAAAGCATCAGGATATAATTTTGCAGTAGCCATTCTTTCTGGTTCCTCATTAGGTATATCATCACATATAGTGCCATCAATATCAATCAGATAATTCTTAATTTCATCAGGCAATACAGGAGATATTAACTCTCCATCTATTTTTTTCTCTACTAATTTATTCATTTTTCCAATTTAATCTGTCAGCAGCTGGGAATTGCCAAGGTGCTCCATTGTTTTCAACATTTGAAAACATCATATTCAGCTCAGTTGGTGCAGCTGATTGTTCCATAACTAAATACCTTCTCATGTCCATAATAATAGATAGGGGATCTAAATCAATAGGACAAGCATCCGTGCAAGCATTACAACTTGTACACGCCCATAGTTCTTCAGCAGTAATATAATCTCCTAACAACGATTTAGTATCCTCCTTTCCTTTCCTTTTATTATCCGCTAATTCCGTTATCCTGTCTCGAGTATCCATCAATATTTTCCTAGGAGAAAGCAATTTACCAGTTTGACTAGCAGGACAACTATCAGTACATCTTCCACATTCAGTACAGCTATAAGCATTCAGTAATTGAACCCAATTCAAATCAGTAGCGTCCTTAGCTCCAAATTGTTCTGGAGGAGCAGCATCAGCAGCTGGTGCAGCATAAGGATCTGCATTTGGGTCCATCATTAATTTTACCTCATTAGTAACTGACTGTAAATTTGAAAACTGACCCAAAGGATTTAAATTTGCAAAATAAGTACTAGGGAAAGCAAAGAAAATATGTAAGTGTTTAGAAATTAAAACATAATTCATGAACCCTAAAATTCCAATAATATGAAACCACCAAGTAAATCTTTCAATAGCTACTAAAGTTGCTGTATCCATACCCATAAACATAAACTGGAAATACTGACTTATAGGATTAGAAAATGAAGTAACATAATGGGAAGCGCCAGCAGAAAATAATAAACCATCTGTCGCATTCATAATTAAAAAAGCAGACATTAACAGAATTTCAAAAATAAGAATAAGATTTGCATCCGTTCTTGGCCAAGAAGTCATTTCCTTACTCCAAAAACGCTTTATTCTTACCACATTTCTTCTAATCAAAAAGATAACACACGCCACTAAAACCAATATTGCTAATATCTCAAATGAACCAATAAGAAAGTTATATAAACCAATCGGTAATATTGAAGAAAGATACCTGTGTGATCCAAAAACACCATCTACAATAATTTCAATTACCTCAATATTGATGATAACAAAGCCTAAATACAGAATAATATGAAGGATTCCAGCAACTGGTCTTCTTGTCATTTTAGATTGTCCAACTGCAACTCTAAACATATTCTTCCATCTATCAGTTGACCTGTCCGACCTATCAATATCTCTACCTAGCTTTATGTTAGCTATAATCCTATTTAAGTTTCGGATAAAGAACGTTATCGCTACTAAAAACACAACTAGAAATATAATGTTTGAAATTCCCATTTTTTATTTTGTTTTTGGTGCTACATAAGGTTTCCCACCTCCAATAATTGAAAAATTAACATACCTACTTGGGTTCTTTTTAATATCCTCTAACAAAGAGGCCAACTCACGAGTAGATTTTTCAAAATTAGCATATATTTTATCATCTTTAAGGAATAAACCTATGCTTCCCTCTCCATTATTAATTTTTGTAGTTATATCACTTACATTTTGTAAAACTGTAGCAATATCTGCTTTTGCTAATGAATCAGAAAGTGTAGCAAAATTTGTTAATATGGTTTTAATTTCACCATTACTACTCTCAAGGTTACTCGTAATTGATTCTAAGTTCTTAACTACTTTAGCAATACGATCATCATTTATATCGACCATACTATCAACCCTTACCATTGTTTGCGACATTAATTCAAAGGTTTTATCTAAACTACTTAAACTATTCCTCAAATTTTCTCTTGTATCCTTATTTAATACTGCCGTTACTATCATCATAACTGAATCAATAGACCCAATCAATTCTTCTGCTTTGTTTTTTAATGGCAAAATCTGTGCATTGACTTCATCTTGCAAAGTTGCTTCTATTCCACTAATTAAAGTATCTCCACCTGTAACTAACTCATCAGCATCACCAAG
>JBLHLI010000373.1:0-3017 GCA_047618765.1 Enterobacterales bacterium
CATCTGGATACTCCTTGTTTAATGACGGCTCCATCCATGAAGCCGTCAGTAGATCTATGTTACTTACTTAGGTGTAACCGCTGTATCCATAATATGAATTGGGCGATTTGCTTGCATAACGAGTGCTAAACTGGTTTTCTCGAAAGTCCTAAATACCATAAGTGAGCCGGCAATCTCAGAAGGAAGAGTTACCATTTCATTTTTGGCGGCTGGAGAATAAGGATCTTTAATCGTTCGACCAGACTGCATAATCGTCAGCACATGACCTACTTCTATAGAATCACGTTCGCCTTTATTGAGTATAACCACATCATAGGTACCGATTTGTGTCACACCGTTGTAGACAGATATTAAATAGGTGGTAATGTCAAAATTTGGTGGTTTGAGCATAAATACCGGCGGAAAAACTTTATCGTCAAAAGGTAAGGCCCTGTCACCACTTAGTATTTCTTGCACTGACTCCGTGACTATCATTGTTGCCGGATCGCCACCTCGGGTCATAGTACCACTACCAAGATGAATTGCTTCAATGCCAAGTAATTCGCCTGTTTCAGGGTCAATGTAGGGGTCGCCCTTTTTAAACAGAGAATAACCCTTTCGAGATGAATCTGTTACACCTCGTACATAGAGCTTGCTTCCCTCAGCAAAAATTAAACGCTGTGAATCAGCCGATAAAATGTAAGGCGCGTTATCAATTTCTTCATCCGTTACAACTCTTGGGCTGTAAAGGAAAGGCCTGATAACATCAAGGGGGATGGTTGGGATAGCATCGCCTTCAGACAAAATTCGTATTTGAGGGGATAACTTTTCATCATTTGAACGGACTAGCCTAAGCTTTCCATCGATATAGACAAGTTTTAGTTCATCACCTGGATAAATTAAATGTGGATTTGCAACTTGGGGATTAACATGCCAAATTTCTGGCCAAAGCCAAGGCTTGTCAAGAAAGATTGCAGAAATATCCCAGAGAGTATCACCTTTTTTAACAATATAGACAGTGGGGTGACCATCTTTAAGCTCAACGCTTTGAACTGGCAAGCTGATTAACATCAGGGCCAGAAACAACGAGCATATGGCTAAAATCTTCATATTCGTATTCCCTACGTTCGTTTTTATTAACTAATATCATTACTTGTGTCATCATTCACTTGTTTGACACAGTTAGTGGCTGTAAAGCTATAGCTGTAAAATTTTATGACTGAAAAAAGCGATAGCGCCACGAGCCTATTTTGCAGTATAATCAGTCTCTTAGCAACTAAACTTACTTAATTACTAGAAGTTATCTTACATAGTTATGGCATTATTACACATTCTTCAGTATCCACACCCTGGTTTGCGCGAAAAAGCTCAGCCAATCTCAGTTTTTGAGAAAAGCATCACAATACTTGCAAATAACATGCTTGAAACCATGTATAAAGCGCCTGGTATTGGCTTAGCAGCGACTCAAGTCAATGTTGCAAAGCAACTTATTGTAATTGATACCAGTGAAAATAAAGATAGTCCATTAATAATAATAAATCCTAAAATAGTCGAAAAGTCGGGCGAAACTATTTATGAGGAGGGCTGTTTATCTTTTCCAGGTATCTACGCTAAAGTGTTGAGGGCTGAATTTCTTACCCTTGAATATCAAGACGTTGATGGGAATAAGCAATGCCTTGAAGCTGATGATTTATTGGCAATTTGTATTCAGCATGAGATTGATCATCTTCTTGGTAAGGTATTTGTTGATTATTTGTCACCACTCAAACGTAATCGTATACGTAAACAGCTTGAAAAAAGACAACGCGGCTAAGATTAACTATGAATGCATCACCACTTAAAGTTATTTTTGCAGGAACTCCTGAATTTGCTGCTGCCCACCTTCAAAGTTTAATCGATTCAAGGCATCATCTTTGCGCTGTTTATACTCAGCCTGATAGACCCGCTGGTAGAGGTAGAAAGTTAACGGCTAGTCCAGTAAAGTTGTTAGCTCTTGAAAATAATTTAATGGTGTGTCAGCCAGAGACTCTTAAAACACTAGATGCTAGGGCAATGTTACGTTCTTTTGAAGCGGATATTATGGTTGTGGTTGCCTATGGAATTATCTTGCCGAAAGAAATCCTAACTATTCCTCGCCTTGGCTGTATTAACGTTCATGCTTCCCTGCTTCCTCGCTGGCGAGGTGCTGCTCCTATCCATCGTGCTATTGAAGCCGGAGACAAGCAGACGGGTATTACTATCATGCAAATGGATGAAGGTTTAGACACTGGTGACATGTTATTGATTGATTCTCTTTCCATTGCAGAAGATGAAAATACCACAGCTTTACATGATCGATTAATGGATTCTGGTGCCAAAACTTTGATAAAAGCGCTGGATCAAATTGCCCAAGGTAGTATGCTCCCTGTAAAGCAAAATGATAAAGAATCTTGTTATGCTAAAAAGCTAACAAAAGATGAAGCTGCAGTAAACTGGTCTCTAAGTGCTCAGCAAATTGATAGAAAAATACGTGCTTTTACTCCTTGGCCCGGTAGTTTTGTTAGTCTAAAGGGTGAGAAACTAAAAATATTAGCTAAGCGCTATAGTGGAGATGCTATGGAAAATATTGAGCCTGCAACTATCATCAATGCTGATCAACAGGGTATTAGAGTTGCTTGCAGCGAAGGGTCGTTGCTAATCACTTCACTACAACTTAGCGGTAAAAAAATGACGCCGATTAAAGAATTGTTAAATGCCTATCGAGATCGATTTTTGCCTGGACAGAAATTCGACCTATGAGTGCAGCACTAAGAGCCCGAGTGGCTAAAGGTGTTTCCCAAGTTATCAGTCAGGGGAAATCTTTAAGTGAAGTGTTGCCCGATTATGCTCACTTGGAACCAAAAGATAAAAGCCTTGCTCGAGAATTGACCATTGGTACTTTACGTCAGTATTTCCAATTAAAAGCCATTGTTGCAGAGCTTATTGAGAAACCTCTGAAGAAAAAAGATGATGATATTTTATGCTTGATTTTAGTCGGCTTATATCAACTCTTTCATACC
>JBLHLI010000374.1:0-3001 GCA_047618765.1 Enterobacterales bacterium
CTCGATTTGATTGTTTATTTACAACCTTCAACTTTTGATAGCCAAGCTAATATTCTAAATACCTGGACCAGTGTCAATGTACTAACATATTTTAAAATGAGACCAGGAATTACCATTGAGCAACTGCAAGAACGTCTTAATTACTGGATGAATAATGAAAGTCCTTTTGTTGAAATGGTTAAGGAAAGGATGGGCGGCTTGCAAGAAGGGCAACAAATAACAGATATAGCTAAACCGAACTTAATGTCAGTACCTGACCTTCATCTTAGAGCAAGAGAAGATGCGGGGAATATGGGTGATATGACACCCATGGGCGATCTAAGAATGATTTATACCTTCATTATTGTTGCTGGTTTAATATTGCTAATTGCTTGTATCAATTTTATGAACCTGTCTACTGCAAGAGCGAGCCAACGGGCTCGTGAGGTTGCAATGCGCAAAGTGTTGGGAGCCAGTCGTTCACAAATAGCGGTGCAATTTTTGAGTGAGACGGTAACGCTAGTATTCATAGCACTATTATTTGCTCTAGTTGCTGTAGAAGCCGTTTTACCCTTTTATAATGAGATCTTAGGTCGTGAGCTGGAATTAAAACTGTTCGATGACGTTAAGCTTATCGTTTTACTTCTTGGCATAGCACTATTAGTAGGCATAGGAGCGGGCATTTATCCTGCAGTCTATTTATCTCGATTTATGCCTGGCAAGGTTCTTCGAGCAAACAATAGTTCGTCAGCTTCTAGTTCATCAAACTTACGAACATTATTAGTTATATTTCAATTTGCTATCTCTATTTCTCTAATAATCAGTACCGCTGTTGTTTATCGACAAACACTTTTCGCAAATTCATTAGATGTTGGTTTTAGTAGTCAAAATAAATTGGTATTAAACATTCAAGGCGCAGGAGATAACCTTAATAGTTTGAAGCAAGAGCTTTTGAATCTTCCTGAAATTAGTTCCGTGGTTTATTCATCAGAATCTCCAACTCAAGATAGAGAGAATAATACGGGTTATACATTATTAGATAGAGACTCTGATGACTCAAGTAATCAAGCCCAAGTAATGAATTATCACAATATGGATTATGGCTTTTTTGAGGCTTATGACGTTAAGTTGTTGGCAGGTCGGTTTTTTGATGAGGCCTATGGTACTGACAAAATAACGCCTGTTCCTGATGCAGAAGAGGGAAGTGAAGCTAACCAAGCGATAGGTGTTGCAAGTGTAATTCTCAATGAATCAGCTCTGAAAAAGTTTGGATTTAGTGATGCTAAAGATGCCATTGGTAAAACTCTTGAAGGTGAAATTTTTAGGGCTGGAAGGCAACATTTAAAAATTATTGGAGTAATACCTGATATTTATTTTCGCTCTATAAAATTTGGTGTTCGAGCAACGGTATATCATCTAGATCCTAATCGATTTAGGGTAGCTTCACTAACTTTCAAATCTGACAATATATCGACTTTAATAGGTAAGGTTGAATCAGTTTGGAAAGATAATGTGCCACAGCAACCCATTAATTTAGAATTTTTAAGTGAGATGATGAAAGCTCAGTATGAAGGAGAGCAGGCTCAAGCAAATTTATTCACAACCTTTTCACTGCTTGCAATATTTATCGCTAGTCTCGGTCTTTATGGCTTAGCATCTTTTACCGCTGAGAGACGTACTAAAGAAATTGGCATTCGCAAAGTTATGGGAGCACGCATTAGGGATATCATTACCCTATTAATTTGGCAGTTTTCAAAACCAGTACTTATTGCGAATCTCATTGCTTGGCCAATTTCTATTTACGCCATGATGAGCTGGCTTGAAACATTCTCTTATCGTATTAATAACTATTGGTTGATTCCTATTTGTATTTTTGCCGGTGTGATGGCGTTGTTAATAGCTTGGCTTACAGTGGGCGGAAATGCGTATAAAGTTGCTCGTTCCAACCCAATCAAAGCCTTACGTTGTGAATAGCTTTTATTTAAGAGAATTTAACAAGGAAAAAACATGTTTCAGAATTATATAAAAATAGCTCTTAGAGCGCTTTCAAAAAATAAGTTCTATGCTGCAATTAATATCATTGGACTGGCGCTAGGACTAACGGTTTACTTATTTAGTAGTATCCTTGCTGATTATGAATATAACCATGACACCATGTTTCAAAATCACCAACGGACGTACACAATTGGTTCTATCATGTCACCATTGGCGAATATTGGGGTTAAAGAATTAGATAATACATACTCTGCTATGGGACCTCTTTTGGGTGTTGAGTTAGAAGATCTAGAAATTTTTGCAAGAACAATTGAACAAGATTATCTAGTTACTGTGGCAGACAATCATTTTCATGAAAGCATAAAATTTGCTGATAAAGAGTTACTAAGTATTTTTGACCTGCAATACATTCATGGTGATAAAAGTGCACTGAGTGATCCGAAAGGTTTCATAGTAACGAGAGAAACTGCCATGAAGATATTTGGTCGAACTGATGTAATCGGTGAAACCGTTTTATTAAACCATGAATTTGATCTACATGTTACAGCAGTCATTGAAGAACTGCCTCAAAACAGCCATTTTAATTCATCGATTATTGGTGATGATTTGAAAATTCTAGCATCCTTGGTAGCACTCAATAGAATTGATGGTTGGGATTTAGCTGGAAACTGGAACAACTTAAGCATGGGCAATCAGGTTTATATAATGACAAAAACAGCTGTGCCATTAGCTGAGTTAAATAGAAAAGTAAATACAGTTTTTGATAACCATGTAGAAGCCGAGATGAAAGAAAAATTCTTAACGGCTTTGAAAGTTGTTCGATTAAAAGATACTCATGCTGGATTTTGGGATATGACGGGTATGCCGGTCATTGAAAGTGTAAAAATCTTGGGTCTTCTAGTGCTTATTATCGCGATTGTTAATTACACTAATCTTGCTACAGCTCAAAGTATAGGTCGAACTCGCGAAGTTGGTTTGAGAAAAACTCTAGGAGCTGAACGCTCTCAACTGATGACTCAATTTCTTA
>JBLHLI010000375.1:0-3001 GCA_047618765.1 Enterobacterales bacterium
GCCTGTAGATGCAGTAGGTGATGAAGTCGTAGGACCTGCAGGACCAACCACAGCGACTCGGATGGACAAATTCACTGATATGATGCTTGAGAAAACAGGACTACTAGGCATGATAGGTAAAGCAGAAAGAGGAAGTGAAACTTGTGCGAGTATCGCTCAACATAAGGCTGTGTACCTAATGGCAGTAGGTGGTGCAGCTTATCTGGTTTCAAAAGCCATTAAAAAAGCCCGCGTTGTAGCCTTCGAAGAACTTGGAATGGAAGCGATTTATGAGTTTCAAGTAGAGGATATGCCTGTCACTGTTGCCGTTGATAGTCGTGGAGAATCTGTCCATCAAACAGGTCCCGCCATCTGGAAAATTCGCATTGAAGAGATGAATGGTTAATTTATCGACAAAAACTGTTACAAAGCACCTCACTTTTTAATGCATTGTTGCTTGCAGTAGTACTATACTGTGAAATACTATAATAAGTGTAATAACTCATTTTTATTGCCCCTTTTCTATTGATTGAATATAACGAGAATATGACAGTAAACCAAACAACCTCTTCAAAGAATCAAAAAAAGAAACCAAGTAAAAAGACACATCCTCAGATTGATGAGTCATCTCTTGGCTTTTTGAGCAAATTGGCGTATCGACGTGTACCCCAAGCTATTGGATTTTACCTAGCGGGTTCTTGGACTTTTTTAGAATTTTTTGAATCACAAATATCTCGCTACAACATCTCTCCCCATTGGCAAGATGTATCGCTGTTGGTCATCGTACTATTATTTCCTTCAATACTAATATTAGCTTATCGCCATGGAGCCCCTGGTGAACAACCTTGGACGTCTGTTGAAAAAATTGGTATACCCACTAATTTCCTCATCACCTTCTTAATCATTGTTTCTCAATTTGCGACTAAAGACTTGGGAACCAACTCAGAGAAAGTGTACGGCTTAGGACCTGATGGCTCAATGATTGAATTACGTAGGCCCAAAGCTGAATTTAGAAAACGCTTGAGCATAGGTTATTTTACGATTAACGACGAAAATTCAGATAAATATTTAGCTCTTGGTATTCCGGTGGCTTTAAGATATGACTTAGAACAAGATCCTTATCTCAATGTATTTGATCCCACTAATGTTGCTAGTGAAATTAAACAATCAAACTTTCGTGGCCTTAATGCACCGATGGCGCTATTACTAAAAATCGCCAAAGATAATCGAATTGAATACCTTGTCACTGGCAGCTTAGAAACAAAGCAGGAGCGTATTGTTCTAAAAAGCGCACTTTATAACGTCAATGACGGGAAATTGATAAAAAAACTTAAAACTACTCATCATGGAAATGTATTTGATGCAATTGATGATATGAGCGTGCAAATCAAGTCGGCTATGGGGTTCTCTGGTGGACACATTAATAATTTCTCAGACTTACCCATACCAGAACAACTAACCTCTTCAATGCCTGCTTTTATTGCCTTCACCAAAAGCCAACATGACAGAGCTTTCAATGATGATTTTGTCTCCCAAGAAAATGAATTAAAAGCAGCTATACAGCTTGATGAAAGTTTTGCTGCAGCCTCATCACAATATGCAATCATGTTACTTCAACAAAGAAGAACTCCTGAAGGCTTAGAAATGCTCCAGCTTGCAAAAAAACATAATTATCGACTGACAGATAGTGATAAATTTTCTTTAGCAGCCATTGAAGCATTATTTAGAGCAACGCCTAATATCGCTCGTAGTGTCGTTGAGCAGTGGATAGATTTATACCCTGAAGATGCTGATGCTTGGCAAATGAAGTACATACTGCATAGAAACTTTGATGAAAGATTACTTGCTATAGAGACCCTTGAAAGAATTATTGAATTAGAGCCCTATGGCACTCATCGACATCTAACCATTGGAGAGATATACACCTCCCTTGGAGATATTGAATCTGCTTTAGTTGAATATCAAAAATTTATTTCAGCGAACCCAACTAACGCTAGAGGACACTTACTGATTGGTGATACTAAGCGAACCCTTGGTATATTTGATTCGGCTAAAGAAGAATATCAACAAGCCAAATTACTACTCACTAATGATTTGACCGCTGATAGAAGACTCGCAGATCTGCTATTAAGAGAAGGTAAGTTCGATAACTCAGAAACAAACATAAAAGACTATCTTGCTGCGAGTAAACTACCCGAAGACCAGTATAATAGTTGGCTAGAGATTGCTGAATTATATTGGCTAAGAGGTCAAAGAGAAGCGTCACTTTCAGCTATGCGAAATAGTTTTGAAGCCCTTAAAGTCTTTCAGCCTGAAACATCTTATTTATTAACTAGAGTTCAGTTTAGTTGGAGATTTGCAGCCTCTGGTGCAGTTGAAGAAGGCCAAAAAATGATTGACGATACCAAGCTGTTAATGGATGTCAGTAAAGGAAAGCTCTACCAATCTAGCATTAATATCGCCCAGGCGATGTTTGATGCCCAACTTGGTAAAACCGATGACTCCTTGAGCCTCATTGATAATGTATCAGATTTATTTAAAACCTTTGTAGGTAGTGGGATAGATGCTCAGATATCAATGTTCAAAGGTATAACCTTCTATCTAGCTAAAGATTATCAAAAAGCCTCTGAAAACATGGCTGCCTATATAGAAAAGAACCCACTCGATGATATTAATATGATGTTTATCTTAGCAGATTCATTATTTGAAAGTGGAGAACTTAGTTTGGCAAAAGATACTTTTGAAAAGATATTGATACAGTTTCCAGCACATCCTGATGCTAACTATGGCATGGCAAAGATAGCACGAAGCCAAGAAGATCTTGAAGGCGCAATGTCTTATTTAAATAAAGCATTACTAGGCTGGGCTAAGGCAGATACTAATTACGAGCCTGCAATTGAGGCTCGTAAAATGTCAGCTCAACTAACAACCAAACTAGAAAGCATATAAAAGACTGATACTTGTTATCGTATCTAAGTTTTCTGTATCAACAGGAACATCTGAATTATGTCTTGCTTCAAAG